>JBEAVX010000402.1:0-4774 GCA_041160755.1 Pseudomonadota bacterium | reverse complement strand
CACCTCAGCATGAGCCCCCATGCGTCGGCTCGGCGGGCTCAACCGGGCGCCGTCTCTCGGCGCGATCTGGGGCCAATCTCGACGGTCACCGCTGTATACTCGCGGAGCATGACGCCCAGAGGAGCCCCCATGAACGACCTGCGCACCCTCCGCTACGACGAGAAAGACGGCGTGGCCACCGTCACCCTCTCGCGCCCCGGCGGCAACCGCATCAACGTGCAGATGGTCAAGGAGCTGACCGCGGTGTGTGATCACCTGGAGGACGCCTCCCAAGCCCGGGTGGTCGTGTTCCGGGGCGACGGCGGCGTCTTCTCCGAGGGCATGGACTTCACCGACTGGAACCCCAAAGAGGCCCTGGACATCCACGGCTTCAACCGCTGGGAGAAGTGCTGCACCCGCCTGGAGCGCCTGCCCAAAGCGACGATCGCGCTCGTGGACGGCCCGGCTGTCGGCGGCGGCTTCCAGATCGCGCTCGTGTGTGACCTGCGCGTGGGCACCACCCGCGCCACGTTTCAGCTCCCCGAGGTTCAGATGGGCTTCTTGCCCGGCATGGGCACCTTCCGCCTCGCGAAGTACGTCGGCCTGGGCCACGCCAAACGTATCGCGCTCACGAGCCCGGTGATCAGCGCGCAGGAGGCGGCGTTCATCGGCATCCTCGACGCCGTGAACGACGACCTCGACGCCGCCCAAGCCCAGATGATCGCCGCCTTGGGCCCCAACCACAGCGTCGCCATCGAGCTCACCCGCCGCCTGCTCAACGAGAGCTACTCGACGAGCTACGAGAACGCGCTCGGGCACTTCTTGGCCGCCCAGCACCGGGCGATCACCCAGACGGCGTTCTTGGACACGCTGAGCCGCGCCAAGAAGGGCGAGCCGGGCTAGCCCACCGCCCCCGTCTCCGAGGTGTTGAGCATCGGCGAGGGCGTGCCGACGGACGTGAGCCAGAGCTGGTGCACGGCGCGGGTGGCCCCGACGTGTAAGAGGCGCCGGGCGTGGGAGTCGTCGGGGTAACAGCGGGCGGAGACCTCGACCAAGATCACGTAGTCGAACTCCAGGCCCTTGACCTCGCTGACTTCAGTGACCTCAACCCCGGGCTTAAACGCGAACTCTTGGTCATGCACGAGGCGCACGCCGGGCACTTCAGCGAGCACGAGGCCATCGGCGTAGATCTTGGAGAGCTCCTCGTTCGCGGTGAGCACGGCGATAGACGCCAAGGGCTCGTTCGAGATCAGCTCCCGCAGGGCCTCGCCCAGAAACGCCACGCAGCCGCCGTGGTCGGTGAAGCGGAAGAGCTCCACCGGGGCGCCGCCGCGGGTGGTGAGCGGCGGGACGTGGTCCTCCCGCAAGGGCCCGAGCACCTGCAGGGCGAAGCTCGTGATGGGCTCCGTCGAGCGGTAGCTCACCTTGAGGGTGTTGACCTCGGTGGTCTGCAGCGAGAGGTGGTCGAGGAGCTCACTCCACGACGAGAAGCCCGCCGTGGTCTGGATGTGCTGCTGGGTGTCGCCGGCCAAGGTGGCGCAGCGGGCGTCGTCGAGGGTGTCGAGGAGCACGGCCAGCTCGACGGGGGAGAGGTCTTGCACCTCATCGACGATCATGTGGGCGTACCGTAGGGGGCGCTTGGAGCGGCTGCGCAGGGGGCCCACGCGGAGCTGCCAGAAGCGCAGCAAGAGCGCGTCGTCTTCAGCGTCGAGCTCCAGCGTCTCTTCGCGGTCGCCCTCCATCCAGGCCTGGAGCGCGTAGCGTTGCCGTGAGAGCCAGGCCCAGGCGCGCTCGATCTCCACGTCGGAGAAGGCGCCCGGCGCGGTGACGGCGAGGTTGTCGCGCAGGTTCTCCAGGCGCATGAACAGCGAGAGCCAGTCGTCGAGCACACCATGCGCCGTGGGGGCCCCGGTGTTCTGCTCGACCACCCGGCGCATCAAGGGCAAGAGCCCCGGGTGCAGCTTGAGGCGGCTCACGACCTCGGGGGTGTCTTCAGCGGCCTTGCGGGGCAACATCGGGAAGTGCCGCCGCATCAGCTCTTGGGACCACTGGCCCCAGGTGACCGCCGTGACGCCCTCGACGCCGAGCGCCGGGAGCACCTTCGAGATGTAGTCGCGCAGGGCTTTGCCCCAGACGACGACGATCATGCGCTCGGGGGCAAACCTTTGCGGGTCTTGGAAGTTGAGCCAGGCCGCGCGGTGCAGGGCCACCGTCGTCTTGCCCGAGCCCGCCACGCCGCGCACGACGACGAGGCCCGAGTCGGGGCCGGAGATCAGCTCAAACTGCGCCGGGTCGATGAGCGCGGCGATGTCGGGGAGGTGTTTGTCTTCGCGGCGGCGCTCGGCGCGCATCCGCTCGCCCAGGCGGCGGTCGTAGCCTTGGGTGCGGTGGTGGGCGAGCAGCGCGCTGCCTTGGCCCCCGGCGAGCTTGGGGTCGTCTTGCACCCGCCGGGCCCAGTCGCCGGCGTCGTCGCGCAGAAACACGCCTTGGGGGCTGTCGATGCGCTCCAGGTGGCCCCCGGCGATGGTCAGAGTGCGGCGCACGGTCAGCTCCCCCTCGACCACACGGTCGGCGAGCTCTTCAGCGTACTCGTCACCCTCGGCGTAGCGGTAAAAGAGCTGGGCGATCGGGGCGTTTCGCCAGTCGATGATGCGTAGGCCGTGGTCGGTGCGGCTCGCTTTGCCCAAGAAGATGTCGCGCTCACGGCCCGCCTCACGGAGACGGATGTGGGCGAAGTAGGGGCAGTCCGGGTCGAGCTCGTCGTGGTTTCGCCCGCGCCGGAGCTGGCCGAGCAGGGCCGAGAGCTGATCAAACTGCTGCAACATCGAGCCCTTGTCTTCTTCTTTGGCCTGGGCGATGTCCGTGCGAAGGCGGTGAAGCTCCTCGACGATGTCGTGCTCGCTCGCGCCGGTGAGCACCGGGCGCTCGATGAGCCGGGTGCGCACGTCGCGCAGAAGCCGCTCTTCTTCCTGAATGATCGGGTGCACCTGGCTGTTCACGAGTCACTCCTGGCCAGCATCGCGCGCTTCCCGCGCCCGCCAAAACTTTTTGATCTATCCGCTCGGCGCCGGGGCATCACCCCTCCCGCCCGTCTATCGCCGCCGCAGGCCATCAAGTGTCCGCGCGGCCCCATGGGGACTCCCGCCAGAGGTACTGCAAGGCGGTGATCACGCCCAAGACCCCGGCCAGAATCGCCGAGAGGTCGGTCAGCGCGCCTTGGCCCGCCAGCGCGGCGAAGAGGCCCAGGGTGACGACGATCGTCGTGGCCTTCCCCACCACGCTCGGCTGGCGAAGGGGCTCCTCGGCCAGCACATGCCGCCGGGCGAAGAAGGGCACCATCACGGCCTGGATGATCTCCCGGATGAACCAGCCGAGCAGGTGGTGCCCCTCGACGAAGCCCCCGACGAGGATCGACCAGGCGAAGGCGACCAAGAAGAACTTGTCGAGCCAGCCGTCGGCGAAGACCCCCGCCCGAGAGCTGAGGCCCCAGCGCCGGGCCAAGGGGCCGTCGAGCACGTCGGTGAGCACAAACACGAGGAGACCGAGGGCCAAGGCGTCTCGGTCGTGCTTGTGTTGGGCGCAGAGCCACGCCAAGGGCAGGCGCGACAGGGTGAGCGCGCCGGGGAGGTTGTAGAGGTCCGACCAGCGCATCCGCTGGGTGCGGTCCTCGGGCTCGACGGGCTCCCCCAAGATGAGGACTCCTCCGGGTCAGCTCGCCGAGGCCAAGGCCGGGGGCGCGGCGCCGCCCGCGCGCACGATGACCTCGGCCAAGGCGAGGTGCATCCCGGTCACAAACGCGAGGCCACGCTCGGCGCGCACGCTGGCCGCGTGGGTGCGAAGCGCGATGTGGGCGCCTTGGGCGAGGTCGCGGGCGGTGTTGTTGTCGCCCTCAGCCAAGGCCAAGCGGGCCAAGGCGAGATCGTGGGCGAGCCAAGACCAGGCCTGAACCTCGACATCGGCGGGGGTGGTGGTGACGGCGTGAAGGGAGGCGTCTACCGCGCAGCCCTCCACAGGGCAGGCGAGGAGCTCGGCGGCGAAGGCGCTGAGCGAGAAGACGGCGACGAGCGACAAGAGGAGGGCGCGCATGGGCGTGAGTTTCCGATTGAGACGAGCAGGCCGGTCAGGCAGCGCTGTCCATCGCCTCGGGGGCCACGCCGTGAAGTGGGGCGTGTCCGCGCAGAGCCGGCAGCTCTGGCCGAGGTGGGGAGCCGCTCAGGGGGCGACTCCAGGGCAAATGCTGAGAAGATTCCTCACGACGGGGCGAGGTGACGACAACGTGACATCGCCCGCACCGCCCGTCAAGAGCGTGGCGGAGGTGTCGGTCAAACTTGGTCCGCGAAGGCGATCTTTTGATCCTTCTGAGCTTGTGCTAGGATCTTCGGATGCGCACCCTCCTCTGCTCCGCCCTCCTCCTCCTCGTCGCCGCCCCTGCCCAGGCCGCCGAGCCCTCGACCTTCCACTACGACCCCGCCGTGAGCGTGCCGATCACCATCGCCGCGGGCACCACCTTCGCGCTGATGAACTACGTCGTCAACGACGACGCCGTGCCCCTGGGCCTCGTCTCAAACCCGCCGTTTTTGGACGCTTGGGTCGAGCCGCGCTTCAACCAGACGGCCCACCACGCCTCCGACGTGCTCCTCTACGGCACGATCGGCCTCGGCCTCGCCGCCTCGGTCGCCGACGGCGTTCACGACGGCGAGGGCCCTTGGGTGCGCACGGGCATCTACCTGGAGACCTTCGCGATCAACGGGCTCATCACGGATGTGGTGAAGTCGGCCCAAGACCGCCCTCGGCC
>JBEAVX010000401.1:0-6858 GCA_041160755.1 Pseudomonadota bacterium | reverse complement strand
CCACCGAGGTCTGTGACAGCGCGAACACTGACGAGGACTGTGACGGAAAGGCCGACGACAACGACACAAGCGCCAGCGGCAAGACGACGTATTATCGCGACGCCGACTCCGACACCTACGGCAGCTCCTCCACCACGTCTTCAGCCTGTGATCAGCCCAGCGGCTACGTCAGCCTCAGCACCGACTGCGACGACACCAAGTCCTCGATCAACCCCGCCGCCACCGAGGTCTGTGACGCCAGCAACACCGACGAGGACTGTGACGGCAAGGCGGATGATCTCGACACCAGCGCCAGCGGCAAGACGACGGTCTACCGGGACGCCGACGCCGACACCTACGGCAGCTCCGCCACCACGAAGTCTGTGTGTGACTCCACCTCGGGCTACGTCAGCAACGACGACGACTGCGACGACACCAGCGCCGCCGTGAGCCCCGCCGACGCCGAGGTCTGCGACGACGGCCTCGACAACGACTGTGACGGGATCGACAAGGCCTGCCCCGGCCCAGGCTACTCCGGCGTGTATGACGTCAACAGCGGCTATGACACCAAGATCTACGGCGCGAAGGCCTCGGACTCCTTGGCCGAGACGCTCATCAGCGGCGACTTTAACGGCGACGGCCTCGGCGACCTGATCGTGACCAGCTCGGAGGCGTATGTCTCGGCGAGTTATGACGGCCAGGCCTTTGGGTACTACGGACCCTTCACCGCCGGGGCGTATGAGCCCGCCACAAACGACGACTTTGGCTACTACGCCAACGATGCCTCCTCCTCCACGTACTTCGGGAGCGCCGCGGAGAACATCGGGGACATCGACGGAGACGGCAGCGATGACTACGTCATCCGTCGTGACAGCACCAACTTCGCCTACAACATCTATCTGGGCGGAAGCACGACGGTGGGTGACTACAACACGGGCAAGATCGGCACCTTCAACTGCAACTGGCTCGCGACCGCAGGGGATTACGACGGCTCAGGCGGCGGCGCCGAGGTGCTCTGCTCAAACGTCATGACCTCTAGCTACAAGGGCTCCGTCGCGGTTCACGACCCCTACGCGGGCTCCGCCATGACCACGTTCACCGGCGAGGCCACCGGGGACTGGGCGGGCTACGACCTCGACGGCGGCAAGGACGTTGACGGCGACGGCCTCGATGATGTGGTCATCGCCTCGCCCTTCGACAAGACGGGCGGCTCCAACGCCGGGGCGGTTTATGTGGTGTATGGCGGCGTGACCGGGACGATCTCTCTGAGCGCCGCGGACGCGAAGATCACCGGGGAGGCCGTCAACGATACGCTCGGCGCGATCGTCATGATGGTGGATGACGCCGACGGCGACGGCCTCGACGACGTGCTCGCCACGAGCCCCGGGAACGACACCGGCGGCACCGACGCCGGGGCGGTGTACCTCCTCACCGCCCCCAGCTCGGGCAAAGCCTCCGTCGTCGCCGAGGCGAAGATCCTTGGCGCCAAGGCCGGGGACGTGCTCACCGAGTCGGCGTTGGACATGGGCGACGTAGACGGCGACGGCACCCAAGACCTCGTGGTCGCAGCCTTTTTGCACTCCACCAGCGCCGTCACCTACTCAGGCGCGGTCTGGCTCATGTACGGACCCGTCAGCGGCAGCATCGACCTGACCACCGACGCAGACGCCCAGTGGACGAGCGCCTATACAAATGACTGGATCGGCGCCACGATGACGCTCATCCCCGACGCGGACGGGGACGGCGACGTCGAGATCGCCATCGGCACGGCGTACCACGACTACGGCACCACCAGCACCAGCGCCAACCAGCGCGGCGCGGTGTGGATCTGGCCCGGGATGTAGGCGGCGCCGCGAAGGGATGGGCGAGAGGTTGCGCTTGCCGACCCCGCCGCGAACCCGCTACGTTCGAGGCTGACCCCTCAAGGAGATCCTATGCGCCGACTTCTCACCGCCCTCCCCCTGCTCGGGCTGTTCACCGCCTGCTCGGAGAGCGTGACCGGCACCGTCGACGGCGAGCCCGTGCGTGGCGCCCGGCAGTCGTACTACCACATCGAGACCTACGAGATCCCCTTCATCGGCGAGTTCCCGCTGCTGATCCTGCTCACCTCGGACGTGGGCGGGAGCTGCGAGGTCTTCGACACGATCTACTCCAGCGCCACGGGCTCTTGCGAAGAGACCTGCGAGGAGCTCGCTGAGGCCTCGGGCGACATCCCCGGCGGCGCGCACTGGAACCTCATCTTCACCGCGCTCCTCGACGACGACATCCTCGGCAAGTACGAGCTCGCCGGGAACGAGCTGGAGCTGGAGGGCTTCACCGCTGGGTTCTCGTCCTGGAACGGCGGCGACCTCAAGGATGAGGCCACCTGCGAAGACCAGTGTGAAGACGGCGACGGCATCTTTGAGGGCCTCACCGGCCCCGATGACGGCGATCTGATGCTGGAGGGCTACGCGGAGAACGAGGCGCTCAGCGGCGAGTTCAACCTCGACTTTGACGGCGACAACGCCCTGACCGGCGGGTTCAGCGCCCAGCCCTGCGCCTCCCTCGCCGACCTGTTCTGAGCCCTCAGAAGCTCAAGAACAGGTTCATCGCCCCGATGTGGTTGAACACCGTTCCGTCGGGGCGCGGCACCCACTGGTTGAGATAGCCGACCTCCACCCGCACGCCGGGGGTCGGCTGAATCATCGGGCCGACGAACAGCCGGTTCTGGTCGAGGCCTTGGGGGGCCGTCCAGCCGGGCTCGTTGAGCTGCACAAACAGCTCATCCCAGACGACCACACCCCAGCCCTCGCCGAGCCGCAGCCCGGCGCGGCCGAAGAGGCGCAGGCGCAGGGCGAGCTCTTCGTCGGCCAGAAACCGCTCCTCCAGCCGGGGCCGAAACGAGAGGCTCAGGCCCTCGACGGGGCTGCCCGTGACGATGGCCTGCTGCCAGATGCGCTGCTCGTGGGTGGTGTCGGCCTCGTCAAAGACCGTCGGCACCCAGGCGTAGCCCATCCAGACCGTCGTGTGCGCGCCGAGGGCCCAGCCCAGCGCCGGGCGCACGATGTGAACCGTGCCCGTGGAGCCGCGCCGGTCGTGCAGGTCGAGCCACAGGCGCGGTCCCGTCTTGGTGTCGCTGAGCGCCACCTGATTGAACGAGCCGAGCCACACGCCCTCTTCAGCCTGCACGCTGCGCCCCAAGAGGAGCCCCAACGCCATCGCCGCCAGGGTGAGGCAGAGGCGAATCCAACGTCTTGGCATGTTCTTTCCTCAGTGTTGGGTGGGGGGAGCGTCGTTTAATACGCCGAGGGAGACGAGCCACTCTCCTTGGCGGGCCTCGGCGCGCTGCGCGGCCTCGTCCAGCCGCGTCGTGATCGCCTCCACAGGGGCCCGGGTGAGCGCCAGGAGCGGACCGGGCAAGAGGCCGCCGCCCAAGGTGAGCGCGGCGAGGAGCGCCACACACAGAAGCTCACGGGGGCGGAGGTCCGTCGCTGTCGCCGCGTCGCCTTGGGGCCGCCCGAAGATCATGCGCTGGAAGAGGCGCCAGGTCCAGGCCGCCCCGAGCGCCGCGCCCAAGGCCAAGAGCAGCGCCCAGGCCGGGTTGGCCCGGGCGGCGCCCAGCAGCACGAGGTGCTCTCCGATGAACCCCGAGGTGCCCGGCAGGCCGAGCCCCGCGACGCTGAGCAGCACGAAGAAGGTGCTCATCTTGGGCATCGTCGCCCACAGCCCGCTGAGCTGGTCAAGCTCGCTCGTGCGGGTGCGAAGCCACACAAACCCGGTCAACAAGAACACCCCCGTCGAGAGCAGGGCCATGTTCACGAGGCAGATCACCGCGCCTTGAACCCCCTGCACGTTCAGCGAGGCGAGGCCCACCAAGGCGAAGCCGACGTGGGAGAGCCCCCCGAAGGCCAAGGCCCGGCGCAGGCTCTCTTGGCGTAAGGCCACCAAGGATCCGTAGAGCAAGCCGCTCACGCCGAGGGTCGCCAGGAGCGGCGCGGCGAGCACGACGGCGTCCGGGGTCAGGGGCAGCACAAACCGGAGGAGGCCGTAGACCCCGAGCTTAAACCCGACGGTCATCACGCCGACGCCGAGGCTGCCCTCTTGGAGAAGCCCCGGCATCCACGAATGAAACGGGAAGATCGGCGCCTTAAACCCGAAGCCGATGAGCATCAGCCCGAACAGCAAGAGCTGGCGGCTGAGCGGGATGTCGAGCGCCTGGAGCTTCACCGGATCAAAGCTCAGCCCGAGGCCGGTCAGCTCGCGGTGGGTCTCACCCAAGAGCAGAAACGCCAGCAGCAGCACGCCGCCGCCGACCATCATCGTCATCACGAGCTTGTTCGCCGCGAACCCACGCTCACGGCCCACGCCGTAGATCGAGGTGAGCAGGTGGAGCGGGATGAGCGTCATCTCCCAGAACAAGAAGAAGAAGATGAGATCCTGGGCGGTGTACACGCCCATCAGGGCCGTCTCTAAGGTGAAGATCGCGCCCACCCACACCTGGGGCATCCGCTGCTGGGGGCCCGCGCCGACGGCGATCACGCCCAAGGTGATGAGCGCCGTGAGCGCGATGAGCGGCGCGGAGAGGCCATCGACGCCGAGCTGGGCCATCACGCCCAACGACGGCATCCACACATGGCGCTCGACGAGCTGCAGCCCGGCGTGGTCCCGGTCGATCAAGAACAGCGGCAGGCTCGCGAGGATCAGCTCCAGCACGCCGCCGACCAGGGCCACGCGGCGCACCTGGACGCCGTCCTGGGCGAAGAGCGCCAGCACGGCGAAGGCGATGGGGACGATGATCACGAGGCTCAAGAGCGGCAGGCCGAGGGTGTCGGCGGCGGTCAGCTCGACGGGGCTCATGGCGCGACCTCGGTGTGTTGGGGGGTGAGGTCGTCTACATCGACATCCTGATCGGCATCGCCCTTGCTGTTGCTGTTGCCGTCGCCTTCGCCTTTGCCTTCGCCGTCATCTTCGTCGTGGTCGTGATCCGTGGGGTCATCATGGCGCTCCGCCTGATCCCCCTCCCCCTCTTCGTCATGCTCCTGCGGGTCCACCTCGGCGCTCACCCGCTCCACGGACCGGGTCATCGTGTCCAACCAGGGGTGGGCGTTGAGCCCGACGGCGAAGATCAAGGCGCAGAGCGCCCCGGCGATGGCCAGCTCTGAAGGCCGCAGGTCCACCATGCCGCTGGGCATCGTGTCTTGGGTCGGCGCCAAGAACGCCCGCTGGTAGGTGCCCAAGAGCACCCCGGCGATGAGCACCGTGCCCAGGCCCAGGCCCAAGGCGACGCCGTAGTGGTGCGCCTCGGCCGCGCCGTCGATGAGCAGGTGCAAGGCGTCAAACCCCGAGGTGCCGGGCATGCCGATCCCCGCCAAGGTGACCACCAGAAACATGAAGCTCAGCCGAGGCGCCACGCCCCACAGCCCGCCGAGGCGGTGCATCGCCACCTCCCCCACCCGCGCCTGCAAGAAGCCGGTCACGAAGTAGAGCCCGGCGATGGCGACGCCGAAGTTGAGCATCTCCAAGATCGCGCCCTCCAGCCCGGCGTGGTTCAGCGAGAACAGGCCGAGCACGACCACGCCCGAGTGCGCCACGGCGGCGTAGGCGAGCACCCGGCGCAGATCCGGCTGCACCAAGGCGAGGAGCCCGCCGTAGACGATGCCGACGCCGGCGACCAGGCTCAAGGCCGGGGCCCAGGCCGCCGCCGCGTCCGGGGCGAGGGGCAAGACGAAGCGCAGCATCCCCAAGGTGCCGATCTTCACGCCCAACAAGAACACGTTGAGCCCAACGAGCGGCCCCTCGGCGACGACGTCCGCGAGCCAGCCGTGCCAAGGGAAGAGAGGGGCGCGTAAGGCCAGCGCTTGAAAAAGGAGCGTGAAGGCTACTATCCCCACGCGCCCCTCAGAAGGGTTGAGCTCTAAGGCGGCGGCGTCGAAGGTCCACACCCCGACGCGGGCCGCGTGATCGGCGGCGAGCATGGCCGCGCCGACGGCGAAGAGGGCCAAGGAGAGGCCCAAGAACCGCGCCGCCCGGGCCGCCGCCTCGTCGCGCCGGGCCCCCGCGCCCCAGCCGCGCAAGAGCGCGAGCACCAAGGGCAGCTCCATGGCGGAGGCCACCCAGAACACCGAGAGGTCCACGGAGACGATGCGCAGCATGAGCGTGCTCAAGAGGCCGAGCACACAGGCCGCCCAACGATCCGCGCGCTCCTTCTGGACGAGCTTGGCATAGGCCGTCATCAACAGCGCCAAGAGCGCCGAGACCGGCAAGAACAGCACGCTGAGGCCATCGACGCCGAGGTGCAGACTCGCCGGGCCCAGGGCCGGGCCGAGCTCCTCAAACTGAAGCCCCGACTCCTCGTGGGAGAACTGGGCGACGAGCGCGATGGAGAGGCCAAGCTCGACGGTGAGGCCCACGAGGCTCATCGACAAGGCCCAGGCCGGGCGTCGCAGGACGAGCACGAGCACCGCGAGCACCGCGGGCCAGAGGTAGAGGGCGCTCAAGATCGGGAGAGACGTGAAGGGCTCCATCACAGACCTCCCAAGGCGGGCAGGATCGCGAGGCCGACGAGGACGAGGGCCAAGGCCGCCCACGGAGAGGCCAAGACCGCCTCGACGTGGCGGAGCCGGTCGCCGAGGAGCTGGGTGAGCCGAGGGAGGCCCTCGCTTACGCCTTGGTCCAAGAGCCGGCGCTCAAAGGCGTGGGCGGCCCCGGCGCCGAGCACCGTCGCCCGGCCCACGAGCCCCCGCGCCCGGTGGGGGTGCTTGGCCCGCGTCGGCACGTCGGCCTCGGGGTGCACCGGCAGGCCCGACGCCGCGTCGATGGCCCGGGCGTCAAACCGCGCGGCCATCTCGGCGACCCGCAATGTTGGTTGTACGACCAACCAATCTTGGAGCGGCTCCAGGT
>JBEAVX010000729.1:0-4534 GCA_041160755.1 Pseudomonadota bacterium | reverse complement strand
GGACCAAAGCCGCGAGGCCCAAGGCCCAGCCCACGGAGAGCCCCACGGCCCACACCGCGAGGGCGGCGATCGTCCTCTGCGTCGGCCTCGCCCGGCCCTTGGACCTGGGCGTGGTGGCGCGTGAGGCGGATCGGATCTACGCGCTCAACGCGGCCTGCGACACGGCCCTGCACCTGCTCCACGCTGGGCACCCCGCCGCCGAGGCCGTCGCCCTCGACGCGCTCGACGCCTTGGGGGATCGCCCGCCGCCGCCGGTTCGGTGGCCCCGGTTTGCCCGCGTGGAGCTTGGGGCCATGAGCCTCGCCTTGGCGCTTGTCGTCTGGCCTCCCGCGCCCGAGGCGCCGACGACGCCGGAGGTCGCCGTAGACGCCCAAGAGGCCGCCCTCGACGCGCTGGAGGTGAAGGCCCGGCGTGAGGGCCGCCCGCTCCTCGCCGCCGCCGCCCGTCGGCTCAAAGAGGAGCGCCGCGCCGCCCAAGCCGCCGGGCTCCAGGTGGACGATCCGCCGACGCCCGAGACCCCGCCCCAGGTGAGCCCGCGGCCCAACCCGCCGCCGATGTCGCCAGAGACCAAGGCCCAGCTCGACGAGGCCTTGGCCTTGGCCCAGACCGCCCAGACCCAAGACGACGCGCTCTTACGGGAGCTCGGCGCGATGGTCGAGGCGGAGATCCTCGGGATGCTGGAGGCGTCGCCGCTCAAGCTCGGGCTCAACGGCGGGGGAGGGGAGGCGCCCGAGGCCTCGGGGCTGCGGCCGACGGCGCCGGCGGGCCAGAAGACGCCGACGCCGCCGGGCCAAGAGGGCAGCGGCCAAGACCCGTCGTTGAGCGAGGCCGCCGAGCGCGCTGGCTTCCGCGAGAACGAGATGGGCAGCGTCGAGCACGAGCGGGATCACCTCATGGAGTCCAGCTTTGAGGAGATGATGAAGGAGCGCGCGGAGCAGCTCGCCCGCGATCTCAACGACGCCATGGGCGAGGCGAAGCAGGCGAACGAGGCCGAACGATCCGCCGAGGCCCGCCGCAAAGACGACGCCAACACGAACGACCCCGGCGAGCTCAGCGCCGAGACCCGCCCCGACGACGGCAGCGTCGCGCCCTTGATCGAGGCCGAGAAGTCCGCCGCAGAGGTCGCCGCCGAGGCCTTCGCCTCCGCCGGTGAGGCCCCCGACGAGGCCCCGACGATGACCGCCTCCGGCGACGGCGACGGCAAGGTGATGGGCGGCGGCGGCGCGGACGGCGGCGCCGGTGCGTCCAGCCAAGGCGCTGAGGCCCCCGCGACGGCCCCGGGCGAGACCGAGCGGGTGAGCGCCCGGTTCAGCATGGGTGCGCTGTCCCAAGAGGAGCGCGCCGCGATCTTCGGCCTCGTCGCCGACAAGTCCGTCGTCACCCAAGGCGGTGATGACGCCCTGGATGAGCGCTTTGACGGCTACTTCGAGGAGGCCGAGCGCGCCCTGGACGAAGAGGAGCTGCCTCCGCTCATGGAGGGCCTCGTGCGCGCCTACTTTTTAGGTCTGAAGGAGACCCCGTGACCCCAGCCGAGTTTCAGCGCCGATTTCACGCCGTGCGCGCCGAGGTGCAGCGGGTGATCGTCGGCTTAGAGCCCGTCATCGAGGGCGCGCTCACGGCCCTGTTCGCCGATGGCAACGCGCTGTTGGAGGGCAACCCGGGCTTGGGCAAGACCCGGCTGGTGCGGGCGCTCGCCGAGGCGCTGGACCTCAAGCCGAGCCGCATCCAGTTCACCCCGGATCTGATGCCCGCCGACGTCACCGGCACCCACCTCGTCGCTGAAGACGCCCAGGGCCGCAAAGAGCTGGTGCTGCGCCGGGGGCCGATCTTCGCGAACGTCGTGCTCGCCGATGAGATCAACCGCGCCACGCCCAAGACGCAGTCGGCCTTGCTGGAGGCCATGCAAGAGCGGCAGGTGACGCTTCTCGGCGAGACCTGGCGCCTGCCCGAGCCCTTCATCGTCATCGCCACCCAGAACCCCCTGGAGATGGAGGGCACCTACCCCTTGCCCGAGGCCCAGCTCGACCGCTTCTTGGTGAAGCTCTTGTTGGAGCTGCCCACGGAGGATCAGCTCGTGGACGTGCTCGGGCGCACGACGGCCACAGGCGGAGACGCGCCGCGCCCGGTGCTCGACGCCGCCGGGGTGATGGCGATGCGCGAGGCCGTGCGGCTCGTGCCCGCCGCCCCGGAGACTCTGCGCCTCGCCGCGCGGCTCCTGCGTTTTACCCACGCCGACACGCCTGGCGCCCCGGACGCTGTGCGGAAGTACGTGCGGTTTGGCGCCTCGCCGCGTGGGGTGCAGGCCATGGTGCTCGCCGGGAAGGTGCGCGCCTTGGCCACCCGGGGCGACGCCCGCCAGCCCGTGCTCTCGCCTGAGGACATCGTCGCCGTCGCGGTGGACTGCTTGCGCCACCGCGTCTTGCTCAACTTCGACGGGGAGTCCGGCGGCATCGACCCGGCGAGCCTCGTGCGGGAGGCCGCCGAGGCCGCGACCCGCTCGTTCCGAGGCCGCTAGGTGGACCTCCCCGCCGAGCTTCTGGCCAAACTAGAGCTGCTGCGTGTCGCCACCCGCCGGGCCCACCCCGGTCGGTACGCGGCGCGCACCCGCTCGAAGAAGCTCGGCGTCGGCGTAGACTTCGCCGATCACCGGCCCTACACCCCCGGCGATGACCTCAAACACGTCGATTGGACGCTGTACGGGCGCTCGGGGCAGCTCATGGTCCGCCTCGCTGAAGAGGAGACCGAGCTCAACGTGCACCTGCTCGTGGACCGGTCGGCCAGCATGGGGCTCACCGTCGGCGCCCCCCGAGGGGACGACAAACGCGCCGTCGCCCAGCGTGTCGCCGTCGCCATCGCCTATGTGGCCCTGTGTAACCTCGACCAGGTGCGGATCTGGCCCTTCGCCGGGGCCTTGGGGCGGCCTTTGGCCTTGGCCCGCAAACGCGCCGAGGTCGTGCGCGCCTGGACCTTCTTGGGCGAGTCCGAGCCCCCGGCGGGCACGGACACCTTGGGCGCCACCCGCCAGATGATCGCGCTGGGCCCCGCCCGAGGGGTCGTCGTCTTGGTGAGTGACCTGCTTGATCCGTCGTGGCTCGCCGCCGTGGACCTGCTGCGGCACGAACGTTTTGACGTGGCCGTCGTCGGCGTCCGCAGCCCGGGGGAGCTGAGCTTGCCCTTGGACGGTGAGCGGTTTGACCTCGTGGACGGCGAGACCGGCGCGGTGCTCTCCGGGGTGAGCCGTGGGGAGCTGACCGCCGCTCGGGAGGCCGCCCGGGCCCGCTGGGACGCCGTCGAGGACAACTGCCGCCGCCGTGGGGTGCCCGTGGCCCGCACGCTCACCGGCGACCCGACGGACATGGAGGGCCTGCTCCTCACCCTGCTTCGGGGCCGGGGCGTGCTGCGATGAGCCTCTGGCCGCTCCTCGACCCGGCCCGCGCCGCTGCGCTGTTTGTGGCCTGCGCCGCGCTCATCGTGCTGTGGTTTCTGCTGCGGCCCAAGGCCCGGCGCGTCGTCGTGTCGAGCCTCGCCCTGTTTGAGCTCGACGCCAAGACCCACCGCGACCCCCGCTGGCGCGAGCGCCTGGCGTTGCTGCTTCAGCTCCTCGCCGCCGGGCTGTTGTGTGGGGCGCTCGTCCGTGAGAGCGCGCCCGAGGCCGCCCCGGTCGCCGCAGAGGGTGCCACCGTGGCCTACGTCGTGGACCTCTCGGCGTCGATGCGCGCTGAAGGACGCCTGGACGCGGTTCGTGCGCTGCTCGCCGCCAATCCGAAGAACGCCATCCTCAGCGCCGGGGAGAGCCCGCGCCTGCTCGCGCCGCCGGGCCTCACCCCCAGCCGCCACGCGGCCGTGGTCGCCGCGCTGCAGCCGGGTTGGGGTGGCGCGGATCTTGTCGCCGCCGTCCGCCTCGCCGAGTCCTACGGGTACACCCCGATCGTGCTCAGCGACGGCCCGGCGCCCGACGGGGTGGCGGGCCGGATCGTCGGGGAGGGCGGCCCCGACGCCGCCGTGGTCAACGTGAGCGCCAGCGCCGGGGTGGGCCTGCCGCCCGAGGTCAACGTCGCGGTCATCGTGCAGAGCCAAGGCCCCGAGCGCCAAGCGCGCCTGAGCTTAGAGACCGACGAGGGCCCCCTGGGCGAAGAGACCGTGACCTTGCCCGCAGACGGCGTCCTGCGGCGCGTTTACCGGGCGCCGCCCTCATCGAGCGCCTGGGTGCGCGCCGTGGTCACCGCCGAGGGCGACACCTTGCCCGAGAACGACGCCAGCGCCGCCGCCCTGCCGCCGCTGCGCCCCGCCGTCGTGTGGTTGGTGACCCCGGGCAACCGGTACCTGCTGGGCGCGCTCAAGCTCTTGCCTGGCCTCACCCTGAAGGTCTTCACCCCGGCGAGCGCCCCGAGCCCAGGGGCCGACGTGGACCTCGTGATCTACGACCGCGCCGCGCCCAAAGCCGCGCTTAACCCGGATGTAGTCGCTGTCTACATCGACCCGCCCAACGGTCGTGGCCCGATGCCTCTGGGCGAGCGTGTGGAGGATCCGACCT
>JBEAVX010000393.1:0-8951 GCA_041160755.1 Pseudomonadota bacterium | reverse complement strand
GCGGTGATCGGGTCGTCCGTGGCCTCGACCGAGGGCGCCACGCCGCCGGAGGGGGTGACCGTGCGCGGCGCGGCGGGCCGGGGCGGGAGCGTCGGGGACGTCACCGGGTTCGCGGCGGTGATCGGCACCCCCAAGAGCAGCTCCGGGCGGCGCATCCGGCCCGAGGGCTCCCGGTCGGCGGTGGCGCTCAGCGCTTGGCCCGAGAGCCCGGCGGAGGGCGTCTCCGAGAGCTCGGCGCCGCAGAGGTCGTCGGTGCTCTGGGGCTGGGGTTGGTCCAGCACGGCCTGAACCCGCTGCTCGGCCCAGTCGGCGAGGCCCGGCCCCGACACCCGGCGGCGCAGCTCCCCACACTGACCGGCGAGGGCCTTCGCCGTGGGGCGCTCCTTGGGATCAAAGGCGAGGCAGCGCACGAGGAGCTGCGCCACGGGCTCCCGGGCTTCAGGGGCGATGAGCTCCCAGGCCTGGTGCAGCGCGTCGCGCAGGTGCTCTTGGTGGCCGTTCTGGCTGGGGCGGGTGCGCCCGAAGCGCCGCCCGGTGAGCACCTCGTAGAAGGTGGCGCCCAAGGCGTAGACGTCCCCGGCGGGCAGGTCCTCAAAGCCGAACCGCTCCGGGGCGAGGTACGGCAGAGAGCCCATCACCACGGCCTCCTGCGTGGCGGCCTCACGGTCGGAGAGCTTCGCCCGGGCCACGCCGAAGTCCAGCAGCTTCGTGACCCCAGCCGTGGTGACGAGCACGTTCGCGGGCTTGACGTCGCGGTGGACGAGGCTGAGCTCCTCGCCGTCGGGGCCCCGGGCCGTCGTCGCCGCGTGCAGGGTGCGGCTCACGGACTCCACGAGCTCCAAGGCGACGGAGACGGGCAAGGGCCCGTGGGACTCCAAGAGCCGGTCGAGGTCGATGCCCCGCACGAGCTCCATCACCATCGTCCAGCGCCCGTCGAGCTGCACGAGGTCGTCGACGCGGACGATGCCGCCGTGGTGAAGGCTAGAGAGGATCCTCGCCTCGTCGCGCAGGCGCGCGGCGGCCTGATCGTTCGCCGCGGCGCGCTCGTTGAGCACCTTGAGCGCCACCTCACGCCGCAGCCCGCCGCTGGTGATCAGCTCAGCGCGGTACACCGTGCCGAAGCCACCAGCGCCCAGAACGCTGAGGATCCGGTACCGTCGGGAGGGGGTGGGCTGCATAAGGCTCAAGAGTATAACGCCCTGCGTGTGGTCTGCGACGCGATAGAGTACGCCAACTCTGGAGTCTACCATGCCTCTCTTGTGTGTCCGGCGGCTCGCGCCGCTCCTCGTGTTGGGCCTCGGCGCGTCGGTCAGCTTGGCCGCAGATCCCCCGGCGCTCTTGGGCGACACCCACCGCGAGGCCCTGGAGCGCATCGAGGCCGCCGCTGAAGCCGACAACAACGCCTATGAGCGCCTCCGCGAGCTGTGTGACCGCTTCGGACATCGCCTGAGCGGCAGCGCGGCCTTGGAGTCGGCGATCGACTGGGCCGTCGGCGAGCTGGTCGAGGACGGCTTAGACGCCCGAAAAGAGCCCGTCACCGTCGCCAAGTGGGTGCGCGGCGCGGAGTCGGCGGCGCTCACCCACCCCCGGGCCGAGCCCCTCGCCGTGCTGGGCTTGGGCATGGGCGTGCCGACGCCGCCGGGGGGCGTCGAGGCCGAAGTGATCGCCGTGGCCTCGCTGGACGCCCTGCGCGCCCTGCCCGAAGGAGCGCTCACGGGTAAGATCATCCTCGTGGACCAGCCGTTCACCGACTACGGCGAGACGGTGCAGATCCGCTCTCAGACGGCCATCGAGGGGGCGCGGCGCGGCGCCGTGGCGGCCTTGATCCGCTCGGTGACCTCCGAGAGCCTCAACACGCCGCACACCGGCGCGATTCGGTACGCCGACGGCGTGACGGCGATCCCCGCCGCGGCGCTCTCCCCCGAGCACGCCGCGCTCCTGCACCGCCTCTACGACGCCGGGCAGCGCCCCCGGGTGCGCCTCAGCTTGGCGAGCGAGCGCCTGCCCGACGCCACCTCATACAACGTCGTCGCCGATCTCAAGGGCCGCGAGAAGCCCGAGGAGATCGTGCTCTTGGGCTGCCACCTCGACTCCTGGGACGTCGGCCAAGGCGCACAAGACGACGGCGCGGGCTGCGTGCTCGTGTGGCACGCGGCGAGCTTGCTCAAGGCCCAGGGGCTCACCCCGCGGCGCACGGTGCGGGTGGTCCTGTACACCAACGAAGAGAACGGCCTCGCCGGGGGCCGGGCCTACGCCGCCGATCACGCCGCCGAGCTCGACAACCACGTCGTCGCCATCGAGTCCGACACCGGCAACGGCCGGACCTCGGGCATGCGGGTGGACCTCCAGGCGAGCTTAGAGACCGCCGCGCGGCTCCGCGCCCAGGGCCTCTTGTGGGAGCTCTCCAACGCGCTTCTGCCCTACGGCGCCGGGGTCTTCACCCAAGGTGGCGCCGGGGCCGACATCTGGCCGCTCACCAGCGCCGGCGTGCCCGGCCTCGGCGTCGATCACGACACCACGGACTACTGGCCGATCCACCACACCGAGGCCGACACCTTCGAGAAGATCAAGCTCGACGACCTGCGCTACAACCTCAGCGTGATCACGATGACGGCCTACCTGCTCGCCGAGCACCCTGAGCGCCTCGTCAACCCGGTCGGCGCTCCGCCCCCGCGCCGGAGGCGCTGAACAGCCGCAGCGCGCCCACGATCAAGCCCCGCACCTCGGCCTCATCGGCGCCCTCGTCCATGAGCCCGCTGAGCCGGGTGGCGATCGGCTGAAGCGTCGGGAGCTCCTCGGAGAGCCGCGCCGCCTCGTGAAGATCGGCCCGGGCGGCGGCGAGGTCATGGACGAACCAGCGGGCGAAGGCGCGCAGCAAGAGCAGGCTCGGGCGATCCGGCGCCTCGCCCAAGGCCAGATCAAGCAGGTCTTCAGCCCGGGCGGCCTCGCCGTGGAGCAAAGCCCGCACGGCCTCGGCCTCCAGGGCGTCGAGCTGGCGGTCTTCGGGGGCCTGGAGCGCGGCGAGGTCGGCCTCGGCCCCGGCGCGATCCCCGAGCTCGGCGCGAAGCTGCCCCCGCAGGAGCTGGAGCTGGGCGTGGTCGGGCGCCAAGGTGAGGGCCTCCTCCACGACGTCGAGGGCCTCGGCGGCGCGGCCCAAACCCCGCAGCGCTAGGCCCCGCAGGCCCAGGCTCCCGAGGCTGGGCGGCGCCAAGGCGTCGGCGGCGTCGAGGGCCTGAATCACCCCGTGGAGGTCACCCCGCGCGCCCAAGCCCCGGGCCCGGGTGACGTGGACCTCGGCGTAGGTCGGGTCCAGGCGCAGCGCGTGGTCACACAGCGCCAAGGCCAGGGGCAGCTCCCCTCGGTCGAGGTGGTCTTCTGCGCGCAGGCGCACGGCCTCGGCGGCGTCGCGGGGGCGCGTCACTCGGGTCTCCAGGGGCGCGTGACGGCCTCCAAGAGCGGCTCGTTCGGCTCCAGCGGAAACTCGGCGTAGGCGGCGAGCTTCGCCTCAAGCGTGGCCTCGTCGTCGCGCCAGAGATCGGGGCGGTTGAGGTCGTCCTTCGTGCGCCCGCGCAGGCCCCAGGCCGTGCCCGGCTCCCCGAGGCGCCGCCCCACGGGATCGTCGATACGTTTGTAGGTCCAGAGCGCCCAAGGCAGGCTCTGGGACTCAAAGGAGGTCACCAGGGCCTCGGCGGAGGCGTAGGCCCAGGGCTCGTCGTGCATCGTCGAGAAGCTGCCCACAAAGTAGGGCGTGTCGGTGCGCTCGATGAGCGTGCGCGCCGCGGCCTCGTTGAGGGTGATGAGCGCCGCGTAGTCCTCCTGGCTCTCGGCGCCCCACTCGAACAGGTGCGTGCTGTACACCACGCCCTCCCAGCCGCGCTCCTCGGGCACGGGCAAGGTGTAGAGGCCCTTGAAGCCGTCGTGGACGACGACGAGGTGCTGATCTCCTTGATCCCGAACGGCGGCGATGAGCTGGTCGTAGAGCGCGTCCCGGGCCTCCGCGTCCGGCGCGGCCATCGGCTCGGCCATGAGGCTGTAGAAGGCGACGTTGGGCTCGTCCGCGAGGCGCGCGGACAGCTCCTGCCACAGCGCCACGCTGAGCGCCTGAAGCGCCGGATCCTCAAAGACCGTCGAGCTGCCGGTGTAGCCCGCCTGATCGCCAGGGAGCTCCTGGATGTCGATGACCGCGTACACCCCGGCGGCCTCACACCACGAGAGCAAGGCGTCGAGGCGGTCGAAGGTGCGCTCGTTCCAGGTGAGCGTCGTCGGCGACGCCGCGTCGGTCTGTGAGGTGAGCCCCCGCCAGCCCATCGGCACCCGCACGAGGTTGAAGCCCTGCTCAGCGAGCCACTGCACGTCGGCCTCACCAAACCACGCCGCCTGAAACGTGTCCAAGAGCGCGTCTCGCCCGTCTACGCCGAAGCGGGACTCCATCGCCAGGCGCATCGCCACGTCGCTGTCGTCCCACAGGGGCGGGCGCTCGGCGATGGCCCCTCGCCACGCGGCGATGTCCTCGTCGCTCACCTTGCCCGCGAGCTGGGCCGCCAAGGCGTCCAGGTCGTCCCCGTCGCCCTCCAAGGCCCCGAGCGCCGCGAGCAGCTCGGCCTCAAAGCCGAGGACCTTCGCCTCGACGAGCGCCCGCCCGCGCAGGTCGTAGTCCACGGCGGTGATCCAGTTCTCGTGGAAGATCCACCCGCCGAGGTTCACCCCGCGCAGACGCAGCGGCGCGCCGTCCGGCCCGAGGATCGTCGCGCCTTGGGCGCTCACGAGGGCCGAGGGCGCGGCGGAGTCTTGAGGCCCCTCGTCTTTGCAGGCGAGGAGCGAGAGCGGCAGGACCACGAGGGGCGAGGGGAGGCGCATCCGCGGAGTGTAACCCCAGGCCGCCGGGTGTCGCCGGGCGAAGACGGCCTAGAAGTAGTAGCGGATGTGGCCCGAGAAGTTCACCAGCTCAACATCCGTGCCCGGCGAGAGGATGATCCCCGGGCGGTACTCCAGGACGATGTCGATGGGCGCGGGCTGCACGATGAACTCAAGGCCCGCCACGCCGGAGATCCCGACGAGGGGATCGTTGCGGCCGACGCCGACCGCGCCGCCGAAGCCGATGTTCCAGGCGAGGTTCACCGGGCCGCCGCTGGCGAACTCGGGCTGCGACCAGAGCAGATCGACGCTGACGCCGAGGCGGTCGTCGTCGTAGTAGCCGTTCCACCCGTAGGTGCCGATCACGCCCTGCACCGCGACCGGTCCAAAGGGCGCCTTCATCGAGAGGCCAGAGACGCCGAGCCCTCCGCCGACGCCGATCCCGAAGTCTCCGGGCGGCGCGGCCTGGGCCACGGCGGGGAGGAGCAGCGCAGCGAGGGTCGTCAGCAGGGGTCGAATCATCATCACCTCAGGGTGCGCGGCAGAGACCGCGTCGTCGGAACAGGATAAGCACGGGATGCCTGCTCTCCAACACATATCCCTGACATCTGGCTTACGCAGCCGGATTCTCTCTGAGGTGCCTATGCGAACGTTCGGTACGTTCATCCTGCTCTTCTCGCTTGTCGGTTGCGGCCAACGCCACGTCAAGGTCGACGTCGAGCTGCCCACGGGCCACCCCCAGCCCCAACGCCACTTACACAGCCTCGACGACCACCTTCCGCATAGGCACCAGCCGGGTGAAGGCCCCCTTCGTGAGCGAGCAGGACGGCCTGACCTGCTCCGTCGAGGGCCGCCTGCTCACCGCCGAGGTCCGCGTGCCCGGCGACGCGATGCCCACCCTGCCCGCCACCTGGACCTGCGCGGAGGAGCACATGAAGGTGGACGTCACCCTCACGGCGCCCTGACGCCTGCGTCGGGTTGTCGGTCAGGTTTCGTCAGGACGGCGCCTGACCGAACCTCGTGATTCTCGGCGTAGAAGCACGATTCTTGTGACCGGTCAAAATCTGGATCATCGGACATTTTCTGTCCGACTGTCCTTGAGTGACCGGGCTAAGATGTTTGTGCAATCTGGAGAGCACCCACGATGTCTACGCCGATGTCCACGCTGAACAAGGCCCAGAAACTCATCAAGATGATCGAGCTGATGAACCGCCGGGGCGGCATTCGTGCCCAGGAGTTCATGGAGACCTTCGACCTCGATCAGCGCACGCTCCGCCGGTACCTCGCCGACATGCGTGAGCTCGACCTCCCCATCGAAGACCGCGGCTTTGGCGCCGACCGCACCATCGCGCTGGATCCCAGCTACCGCCGCACCGGCGTTCAGCTCACGCTCCCCGAGGTGCTCTCCTTGCACTTCGGCCGCCGCCTCTTCACCTTCCTCGACGGCACCCAGTTCGCCGCCGACATGGACGACGCCATCGAGCGCCTGGAGCCCGCCATCCCCCGGGCCCACGCCGACCTCACGCGCACCCTCGACCGCAAGTTTATGGCCGTGCCCGAGCACGCCAAAGACTACCGCGACCACGGCGATCTCCTCGACGAGCTGATCACCGCGCTCCTGTACGAGAACCCCGTGCGCGCCGAGTACCACAAGCCCGACGGCCAGCCCAAGAAGTACGAGCTGGAGCCCTACACCTTGGCCACCTACCGCCAGGGCCTCTACGTCTTCGCCCGGGACCGCGCCGACGGAAAGCTCAAGACCTTCGCCGTCGAGCGCTTCGGCAAGCTGGAGCGTCTGCGCGTCGAGAAGTTTGTGGTGCCGTCGGACTACAAACCTGAAGACGTGCTGAGCGACTCCTTCGGCATCACGCGCGGCGAGCCCGCCCAGGTCTCGGCGGTGTTTGACGCCTCCGTCGCCCGGTTTGTGCGGGAGCGCACCTGGCACAAGTCCCAGACCGTGCAGGATCTCCCCGATGGCCGCGTGCGCATCAGCCTGCGCGTCGGCGTCTCCCAAGAGCTCGTGCAGTGGCTCCTGAGCTACTCCGGCGCGGTGAGCGTCGAGGGCCCGGAGGAGCTCGTCACCCGCCTGCGCGACGCTCACCTCGCGGCGCTCGGTCGTTATGAGCTCCGCGAGCAGGCCGCGTAGCGCCGCCGCGCAGGTTGTGGCGTGGGGTGACAGGGGGCCGTCGTTGGGATAGTCGCGGTGGAACTTCGGGAGATCCCCATGCTCCGCGTGCTCATCGCCGACCGCCTCCCTGACTCCGCCCGCACCCGGCTCCAGGAGGCCGGCTGTGAGGTGATCGTCGACCCTGGGCTTCAGGGTGACACCCTCACCGCCGCCCTCGCCGAGCACCAGCCCGACGCGCTCATCGTGCGTGGCACCAAGGTGAACGCCGCGCACATCCAGGCCGGGCGCTCGCTGCAGCTCATCGTGCGCGCCGGCGCGGGCACAAACACCATCGACACCGCCGCCGCGTCCGCCCGAGGCGTCTACGTCTCGAACTGCCCGGGCATGAACGCCGTGGCCGTCGCCGAGCTGACCTTCGCCCACATCCTCAACGCCGACCGCCGCCTCTCCGACGGCGTGGCCGATCTGCGCGTGGGCCGCTGGGAGAAGAAGCTGTACTCCAAGGCCCGGGGCCTCAAGGGCCGCACCTTGGGCGTCATCGGCACGGGCAACATCGGCCAGGCGGTGATCGCCCGGGCCTTGGCCTTTGAGATGCGCGTCGTCGCCTGGAGCCGGTCGTTGACCCCCGCTCGGGCGGCGGAGCTCGGCGTCACGTTCTGCGCCTCGGCGGTCGAGGTCGCGCGCCAGTCCGACGTGCTCACCGTTCACCTGGAGCTGAGCCCGGCCACGCGCGGCTTCTGCGGCCCGGCGATCTTTGAGGCGCTGCGCCCCGGCGCCACCTTCATCAACACCTCCCGAGGGGAGCTCGTGGACGAGGAGGCCCTCGCTGAAGCCGTTCGTTCCAAAGGTGTGCGCGCGGGCCTCGACGTGTTCCATGGGGAGCCCGCCGGGGACGCCGCCGCCTGGACGCCCGCCCTGGCGGCCTTGCCCGGCGTGTATGGCACCCACCACATCGGCGCCTCCACAGACCAGGCCCAGGAGGCCGTCGCGGACGAGGCCATCCGCGTCGTGCTCGTCTGGGCGGCCACGGGTGACGCGCCGAACTGCGTGAACCTCGCCGTGAAGACGAAGGCCACGCACCTGCTCATCGTGCGCCATGAGGACCGCGTCGGCGTGTTGGCCACGGTGCTCGACATCATCCGCCAGCACAACATCAACGTGCAGCAGATGGAGAACATCATCTTCTCCGGGGCCCGGGCCGCCAGCGCGCGCATCCAGCTTGAGAGCGCGCCGCCGGACGCCCTGCTCGATCACCTACGCGCCCAAGATCCCGTGTTCGACGTGAAGCTCGTCCCCTTGGAGGTCCAGTGAGCGACGCCCCCTTCCCCTATGGCCGCATCCACAACTTCTCCGCTGGCCCGGCGGTCTTGCCGCTCTCGGTGGTCGAGGAGCTCCGTGAGCAGCTCCCCAACTTCGCGGGCATGGGTGTGGGCGTCATGGAGCTGTCTCACCGCTCCAAGCCCTTCCTCAAGCTGATGAAAGGGGCCCAGGGCCGGATTCGTCGCCTGCTGAACCTCAGCGATGAGCACACCGTCCTGTTCTTGCAGGGCGGCGCGTCGCTGCAGTTCTTGATGGTGGCGATGAACCTGCTCCAGGGCGGCACGGCGGACTACATCGACACCGGCGTCTGGGCGAACAAGGCGATCAAAGAGGCCAAACGCTACGGCACCGTGGTCGTGCCGTTCTCGGGCAAAGCCGAGAACTACCGCCAGGTCCCCCGGGACTGGGCGCGCACGCCCGGCGCGGTCTACACCCACATCACCACGAACAACACGATCTACGGCACCCAGCTCCACGTCGTGCCCCAGAGCGAGGGCCTGCTCGTCGCCGACATGAGCTCGGACATCCTCTCCCGCGAGTACGACACCTCCCAGATCGACGTGATCTACGCCGGCGCCCAGAAGAACCTCGGCCCGTCAGGCCTCACCGTGGTGACGCTCTCGCCCCGGGCGATGGCCCGCGCGGCGCT
>JBEAVX010000387.1:0-4401 GCA_041160755.1 Pseudomonadota bacterium | reverse complement strand
GTCTTGGCCGTCGGAGACGGGAGCGCCCCAGGAGGCGGCGGCAAGAAGAAGTCGACGACCTCCCCGGCCCCTGCGCCCGAGACGTGCTGCTGGTGCAGGGCGTCGTAGGCTTTGCGACGGGTGGGATCAGAGAGGTGGCGCCAGGCCTCGTCGAGCTTCGCGAAGCGCGCGGAGGCGTCCTCTAAGTTCTTGAGCGACCGCGCCTGCCGGTATTGGGCGCGGTGCGCGGCCTCGATCTCCTCCCGAGTGGCCGTGTGCGGCACGTTGAGGAGCTTGTAGTAGTCCTCAAAGGGCGCGCTGCTCGGCGTCGGGGCGGCGGGCGCGGCCACGTCACGACGGGCGCCGGTCTCGGCGAGCAGCTTCTCGATGAGCTCGTTGACCCGATCCTCGGGCACGCCGAGCGTCGCGGCCTCTTGGTGGATGAACTTCTCGGCGTCCGCCGTCAGCACGCCGGTGACCATGGTGCCTTTGGCCAGGGGCGCCAGGCGATCGATCTCGCGGCTCACCTTGCGGGAGTTGACCTCGGCGACGTAGTCGTCCCGCTCATCGACCAAGACCTTTCGTAAGAGGGCCTGGTTGCGGATCAGCCAGAGCGCCTCTTCGCGGAACTTGGGGTTGGCCTGTTGGCCCTGCGCCCAGCCACGTTTGCGCTTGATCGCTTGCTCTGCGTCATCACCAGACGCATCCGCAGCGAGCTCGTAGTATTCGAGCAGCGAGGACTTGTTGACCATCCCGAGGAACTGGTCGATTTGCTCAAGGTCTCGACTTTCCATGCTCGCCTTGGCCGGACTGACCTTGGATTCATAGCAACGCGAAGGGCAGAGGTCAATCGCCCCGATGTGCACAGCGTCAGCGCGCCGTCGCCTTCACCGCCAGATTCGCCGCGCTGAGGCAGCCCCAGGCGGTCAAGAGGGCGGATGCGGAGGGGTGCCCGATCTTGAAGACGAGGGCGGTGATGAGCAGGCCGAGGAGCGCGGGCGCGCAGGGTGAGGCGCGCGCGCGCACTAGACCGAGGGCGCCCAAGGCCCAGGTCCACGGCGCAGGCGTCGCCGCGACGGAGCGCAGGTCGTCGGGCAGGAGCACGAGCCACAGCGCCCCGAAGCAGAGCGCCGCGCCGAGGGCCCGGAGCCCCACCCGCGCCGTCGCGCCGAGATCACCGGTGAGGGCCGCCGCGCCGAAGATCCCGCACGCCCCAGCGAGGGCCTCGGCGGCCATCGGTGGCGCGATCATCAACACGAGCCCACACAGCGCGAGCCCGAACGGCGCGGGCCCATCGGGCCGGGCCAAGGCGAGGGGGGTGAGGGTGAGCAGCCACGGCAGGGCCATCGCCGGTACGCTGAGGGCCTCCGGGGTGTCCAAGGCGCTGAGCGTCCACAAGGCGGCCCCCAAGGCGCCGCCCCACGCCGAGCCGGTCCAGGACGACGCGCCGAGGCCCAGGCCGAGCCCGCCGGTCGCGGCCGCGGCCACCACCCCTGCGGGCGCCCCGAGGGCGAGCGCCCCCAACGCCACCGCGGAGAGGACCACCCCGAGCACGATCTCTGCACGATCGACAGCGCGCGCGGACGGCGTTCGGGGCGCGGCGGAGGGGTTTGGCGGCATCGCTGTGTTGTACACCGAGGCGAGGCGCGTTGACGGGGGGGCCTCATGGTAGGTAGCATTCCTTCTCGCTGACCTCGGAGTCGCCAATGACCGTCGCTGAGCTTGAGAGAGAGCGCGAGACCCTCGCCGCCCGTCTGCGGGACGAGCTGGCCGCGCTGGAGTCTTGCCGCGTGCGCGCGGATGAGGCCGACGCCCGCCTGCGCGCCGCCGAGGGCGCCGTCGCCGTACAGACCCAAGAGGTAGAGGCGCTCAAGGCCGAGCTCGCCCAGGCCGAGTCCGAGGTGAGCGCCGCGAGCGCCGAGGTCGACGCCGCCCGGGCCGAGCGCGACCGCCTCCGAGACGAGGTCGAGGCCGCCCGCGCCGAGCTGCGGCGCCTTGAGGAGGAGTCCGAGCGCCTGGGGCAAGAGGTCGAGCGGTGGGAACAACGCCTGCAAGAGCTCGACGGCGAGGCCCGCGCCTTAGAGGCCGAGCGTGTGGCCTTGGAGTCCGAGCGCGCCGCGCTCAGCGCCCAGGTGGAGGGCCTGCGGGCCCAGCTCGCCGCTGAAGACAAGGCCATCGCCGACCTTGAGGCGGAGCTGTCGCGTCTGGGCGAGGGATAGGCCCCAGGTGGCCCGCCTCACCCCCGAGCAGCTCCTCACGCTCCTGCCCGAGACCCGGCCGCTCCTCCGCGCGGCCTTGGGCGGGGCGGGCGACGCGGCGCTGTCTCCAGGCGTGAGCCCCGTCGCCGAGGTCTTGGACGGCGGCGGCGCCCTCCGTTTCCCTGGCCTCAGCGCCCGGCTCGCGCTCACCCTCTTCGACGCCCACGCCGAGTGGGCCTCGGGGCTCTCGGATCTAGAGGCAGACCAAGGCTTTGACGCCACGGTGCGGCTCTACGGCCTCGCCCTCGCCGCGACGAGCGCGTCCTCCGCCCGGGGCGCGGCGTGGCTCAGCACCCCCGAGGGCCAGCGCCTCGCCCAGTATGTCGCCGCCGTCGAGATCGCCCTGGCGTTCTCCACCGATGGAGACCTGCCCTTAGACTTCCGGCCGAGCGAGCTGGTGTTGACCTTCGGGGACGACGCCCGGGACGCCTTGTCGGGCGCCCTCGGGGGGCTCCCGGGCGACGTGGGCGACACCCTTCGGGCCATGCTGCCCACCTTAGACGCCCTCGCCAGGGACGCCGCCGCGGACAGCGCGAGGCTCGCCGACGCGCTCCGCGCCGCCTTGGGCCCCCAGCCGTCCAACCGCCGTGAAGATCTCGCCGCTGAGGCCGCGCGCTGGCCGGTCTACCGCCTGCTCTGGCCCTCGGGGGGCGCGTCGCCGGTCGTCGCGGCGCCTGCCCCAGCCGCCCCGCCTGCGCCTCCCGCGAGGCCCAGGGTGGATCTCGCCCGGGTCAACGACCTGCGGGATCAGCTCACCCTGACCCTTGAGCGCCGTGAGGCGCTCGCCCTGACCCTGGATGAGGCCGAGGCCAGCCTGGAGGCCCTGCCGAGCGCGCGGACGCCCTCGGAGGACCGCGCCCCCGTCGAGCAGGCCCTCACCCGGGCCCGAGACGCCCGGCGGGTGAACCAGCGCGCCGTGGACGCCGCCGTAGAGGCCGCATGGTCCGCGGAGGGGGCCCTTGGCGAGGCGGAGGAGCGCCTGGAGCGCGCGCTCGCCGGTGCCCGCCGCGCCGAGGAGCGCCGCGCCGCGCTGCCCCGCGTCGTGGGCTCGGGCGTCGAGCTTGAGGCGGAGCGGGCCGCCGCGGTCGCCTGCCGTTCGGCCCTCGACGAGGCCTCGGGCCGTGTCGACGCCACCCGCGCCGCGCTCCGCGCCACCGCCCACGCCGCGCTCACCGCCCGGAGCGCCCAGCGCGCCGCGCTCATCAGCGCCCTCACGACCACGAGCGCCCGACACGACGCCATCCGTCTGCCCGAGGTCACCACCTTCGATCCTGGAGACTCCCCGGCGGATCAGGCCGAGGCCGCCCGGGCGTCCTTCGCCGACGCGGGCGCCCTGGAGGCCACCCTCACCGAGGCGCTGGACGTGGCCGAGGCGCGGCTGGCCGAGGCGGAGCGCGTGTGGCAGGCGGCGTCGGCCCGTGTGTCGGCGCTCGGCGAGCGGCGTGAGGCGCTGGCCGCGACGATCGGCGCGGCGCAGGCGGACGTGACGAGCCAGAGGAGCGCCCTCGGGACGATCCGTTCGGAGCTAGAGGGCCTGCGCGCCTCGGCCTCCGCCCGCCGCGCGGCGCTGGCCGATCACTTGGGGCTCGTCGAGGCGAGGCGCGCGGCGCTCCAGGTCCCCGACGCCTCGGCGGCTTCGCCCGGCGAGCTCGGCGTAGATCCTCGGCCCGCCTGGCAGCTCGCCCGAGCGCGCCGAGAGGCCGCCGTCGTGGCGGTCGGCGCCGCCGAGGCCGCCGCGCAGGCGATGGAGGCCGCTGGTGGGGCCTCCGCGCGTGGCGACGCCGAGGCCCGCCGCGCGTCGGCCCGGGCCGCGCTGGGAGAGGCCGAGTCTCGACGCGTGGCGGGGCTCGCCGCCCTCGCTGAGGCCCGCGCCGCCGCCGAGGTGGCCTTGGCCGAGCGTCGGGCCCTGCGCGCCCGCCTCGCCGCGCTCCTGTCCACGTTTGAGAGCGCCCTCGGCGCGGCCCCTGCGCCGCGCGCGCTCGCCGAGGCGCCGCCTCCGCCCGACCGCGACCCCACCTTGCCCGCTCGGCTGGAGGCCGCCCGCGCCGCCCAGCGCGCGCGGAGCGACGACCTCGCCGCCGCCGAGTCCCGGCTCAGCGCCGCCTCCGCCCGCCTCACCCGCGCCCAGGCGACCCTCGCCGACCGCCACGTCCCCGCTGAGGTC
>JBEAVX010000369.1:0-3584 GCA_041160755.1 Pseudomonadota bacterium | reverse complement strand
GTCGCCACCTGGGCGTCGTTCGCGTCGAGCGAAGGCGGCGGGCGCAGCTCGGCGTTTTTTGGCCTGCCCATCGAGGTCGCCCAGAGCGTCGTGGCGCCCCTGCAGGCGGGCGAAGACGTGGCGTATCGCTCCTTGGGGGTCGAGCTCTATGGTCTGCCTTTGGCGGACGCCCGAGATCGTGGCCTGCCCGAGCCTTGGCTCGACCGGCTCCAAGAGCACGATCAGACCGGGGGCCAGGTGCTCTACGTCGGGCGCCTCACCGCGGGCACCCCGGCGGCGGCAGCCCTCAAAGGTGGCGACCTGCTCCTCGCCGTGAACCAAGAGGTGGTGACCCGGTTTGACGAGGTCGAGGCGCTGTCTCAGGCGCCGTCGGTCACCTTGACCGTGTTCCGCGACGGCATGGAGCAGAACTTCGTCGTCGAGACGGCGAGCCTCAGCGGCCAAGGCGTCACCGAGGTCGTGTCCTGGGCCGGGATGTTGCTGCACGCCCCCCACCTGGAGGTCGCGTCCCAGCGTGGCTTCGAGCCCGAGGGCGTCTACGTCACCTGGTTCTGGTACGGCAGCCCGGCGCACCGCTACGGCCTTCGCCCCACGCGGCGGATCATCGAGGTGGACGGCCAGCCCACCCCCGATCTCGCCTCGTTCTTGGCGGTCGTGAGCACCAAACAAGACCGCGACGCCGTGCGCCTCACGCTCGTGGACCTGGAGGACAAGACCGAGGTGAAGACCTTGAAGCTCGATCTTGCCTACTGGCCGACGCAGCGCTTCGTGTTTGTCGACGGGGAGGGCTGGCGTCGTGAGGCCGCGCCCGCGCCGACGCCGAGCGCCGCGCCCTGACCGAGCGTTGACCGGCGTGCTGTTCTCCGGCGCCGCAGGTCGGTGTAGAGTATGCAGATGCTCAACGCCCGCTACCAACAGCTCCCCAGCCGCTCCCTCAACCGCCGCGTCCACATGTGGACCTATGGCTGGTGGGGCGACCCGGTCGTCATCTTCCCCAGCGCCTCGGGCATGGCCCACGAGTGGCAGGCCTCCAGCGCCATCGACACTCTGCGCCCCTTGATCGAGGCCGGGCGCATCAAGCTCTACTGCCCGGAGACCAACTGCTCCGAGAGCTGGAGCCGCCGGGGCGACGATCCCCGCGTTCGGGTCGCCCGTCACCAGGCCTACGAGCGCTTCGTCATCGACGAGCTCGTGCCCTACATCCGCCAAGACTGCGAGAGCCCCGACATCCGCGTGAGCGCCGTCGGGTGCAGCCTCGGCGCCTTCTACGCCGCGAACATGGCGCTCAAGCACCCCGAGATCTTCCAGTGGGCCCTGTGCCTCTCGGGCCGGTACCGCACTGACCGCTTCTTGGGCGGCTACAGCGACCTCGACGTCTATTACAACCACCCCGTTGCCTACGTCCCCAACATGAGCGGTGAGGCTCTGGAGAAGGTGCGGCAGAACACGAGCCTCACCCTCGTCGTCGGCCTGGGGCCCCACGAGGGCGGCTGCATCGAAGAGACGCTCACGATGGCGTCGCTCCTCGCCCAGAAGAACATCCCCCATGAGCGGGACGTGTGGGGCCGGGACTCCGCCCACCACTGGACCTGGTGGAAACGCCAGATCAACCACCACTTCTCACGGCGTTGGGCCTGAACCCTCATCGGGGCGCCAGGCCGCGCAGCGGGCGAGGTCGGCCAAGGGGAGCGGCGTCGCACGCTCCAAGACCAAGACCACGGCCCGGGCCCGAAGCCCCGGCTTGCCTGCCCAGCGGGTCGGCAGGGGCAGCCCTGGCGCGCTGAGGTCGAGGCCCTCGCGGTAACCTTGGGGCGTGCTCATCACGTCGAGGAGCCGGCCCGTGGCGCTGTCCTCGACGGCGACGCCTAAGGTGACGTTCGCCTTAAAACACTCGACGTAGCCCGGCGGCGGGCGGCGCTCATGCGCCATGCGCCGGGGCGTGACGTGCAGGCCGAAGTTGGCGATGACGGGGTCGTTGAGCCCGAGGCTGTCGAGCACGAGGAGCCCGGGGAAGCTCCAGCCGATGACCCCCACCGTGCCCACGTCCAGGGCCGGGGCCGCCGCGAGCAGAGGCCGCGCGTCCGCCGTCGGGTCGAGGCGAAAGCCACCCTCCACCCGCCGCACGACGACGACGTCACCGCCCTCCGTCGCCGGGCGCGAGGCGTCCAAGCCCGGGGTGATGCGGAGCTGCAGCTCACCGAAGAGCTGGTGCTCCCGGTGTCGTAGGCCGATGAGCTGGGGCGCGAGCTGATCCCGCAGGCCATCCCAGGCCACGCCCAGAGGCCGCAGCGGGCCGGGCAAGACCGTGGCGAGCTTGGGCCCCGCCCGCACCGCCACCATCGTCGTCTGGCCCTTCGCGACGAGGTGCTCCGCCCAGGGCAGCGGCGAGGCGAGGGCCCAGGCCAAGGCGCTCAAGGCCAAGGTCCAGGCGGGTCGCAGCCCGGCGCGGTCAAACAACAGCGGCGTTGTGAGCGCGACCAGGGGCGCGAGGTGGGTGAACACGCGGAACTCGAAGTGATCCCCGCCCACCTTGAGGGTGTAGTAGGCGAGCTGCCCCAAGAGCGTGAGCCCGACGATGAGCGCGCCGGGGCCGGGCCGCCAGCGCCGCAGCGCCGCGATCAGGGCCAGGGGCCAGCTCCACAAGGCGTACTCCAGCACGAACCAGGCGAGGTAGGGGACGCCCGCCTCGGGCCAGGCCGCGCCGACCTTCGCCGCGAAGGTGTTCGGCAGCCACGCGCCGTAGGTCAGCCGCCGCCACAACACATGGGCGAGCACGACGGCGAGGGGGGCCAAGCCCAGGGCCAAGGCACGAAGGCCCTCACCCCGCAGCGCGCGCAGGCCCAGCAGGGCGACGGTGGCGGCCACGACGAGGTAGCCGTCGGGTCGGGTCAAGGCGATGGCGGCGGCCAAGGCCCCGATCACCGGCCCCCGGGCCTCCCGCGCCGCCGCGAGGGCCCAGCCGGTCACCAAGGTCACGAACAAGGCCGTCTCTAAGCCGCTCGACGACCACACCAAGAAGCCCCGGTGGGTCACCAAGGCCCCCAAGGTCAAGGTGAGCACGGCGAGGCGATAGGGCGCGAGGGCGTCCGAGAGCTGGGCCCGCATCGTCGCCCAGGCCGTGAGCCCCACGGTGATCCCGGCGCAGACGAGGGAGAGGTTGTTCGCCGTCTGGGGCGGCGGTCGGCCCGTGACCACCCACAGGCCATGCACCAGCCACAGCCACAACGCGCTGGTGTAGCCCTCGACCGGGGGCATCGGCGGCGGGTTCCAGACGTAGCCGTGGCCCAGCCGCGCCATCGCCGCGTAGCGGAAGGTGATGAAGGCGTCGTCACACAGAAACCAAAACTCCGCCCAGCCCTGCACCAGCGCCGCGAGGGCGACGACGACGAGCAGGGTGATCAGGAGGGGCTGCCGCGCCAAGGCGTCCTGCCGGGGTGTGAGGTGCGGGCCAAGTGTACAGGCTCGGAGGGTGCTGGAGGAGGAAACACTCTTGATGTGTTCTGGCTGCGCCGAGCATCGTCGCGGTGCGATTCAATCGAAGTGACGAAGATCCCAAGGTGAATCGGCCTTTCTCGACGGGCGGC
>JBEAVX010000328.1:0-3570 GCA_041160755.1 Pseudomonadota bacterium | reverse complement strand
GAAGACGGCGAGGTCAAGGTGCTCGACTTCGGCGTCGCCGGGGCGCAGTTCGCCGGGCGAGAGCACGTCACCCAGCGCGGCGGCGGCGGCACGATCACCTACATGGCCCCCGAGCGCCACTTGGGCGAGCACAACCTCCCGGCGTCTGACATCTTCTCCTTGGGCGTGGTGATGGCCGAGCTGTCCTCGGGCCTCCGCCTGGAGAGCCCCTGGCCCACCTCGCCGGTGTCCTTTGAGCGGCTGATCGACCCCATGCTCGACTACGTGGAGGTCCAAGGCGCCGAGGTGCTCGTCGAGCTGATCCGCGCCATGCTCAGCTTTCGCCCTGAGGATCGCCCCCAGGCCGCCGAGGTCGCCGCCGCCGCGCGCCGCCTCGCCGCGGGCCTGCCCGCCCCGGATCTGCGCGCCTGGGCGCGGCAGATGGTCCCCCGCGCCCGACGCGACCCGAACCTCTCCTCGATGGATCTCAGCGTTGGAAGCCACGAAGAGACGGTAAACGACGACTTCATCGAATTGATGACGGTGAGCGGCCTGACCGAGAAGGACGACTGACCGCCCCTCCTTTTTCGCCCTTCCTTTTTGGGTCGAGGTGTGTAAAGTGGAGGCCCGCCCGGTGGCACGGGCGACGATCACCTCTGGAGGGCCTCGCCCTCCCCCTGTCCATTGCCCTCGCGGAGCGCGTCATGAACCCAGAGCAGCTCGCCAACCTCCCTGATGATGAGTACTTGAGCCGCGCCGAGATCGCTCACCTGTACGGCATCCTGAGCGGCCAGCTTGAGGGCCTCCTCTCCCACTCCCGCGAGGCCATCGGCAACTTGCACGAGGTGCGTGAGGTCGAGGCTGATGAGCTCGACTTCACCTCGGCGGAGCTTGAGCGGGACGCCACCCTGCGCATGGCCGATCGTGAGCGCCAGCTCCTCACCAAGATCCAGAGCGCGATCAACCGCATCCAAGACGGCGAGTACGGCACCTGCGAGACCTGCGGCGCGCCGATCACCTACCGCCGCCTGCTCGCCCGCCCGGTGGCCACGCAGTGCATCGACTGCAAGACGGCCGCCGAGCAGATCGAGCGCCGCAGCCGGATGCTCTGAGCCCCACTCTTCGACCCACGTCGCATCAGGGGCGGTGACGGCGCGGCTCCTGGTCGGGAGCCTCGATGAACGTTCACGCCCTGCATGAGCACCCCGCGTATCAGGCGCTCAGCGTCGAGGATCGCCTCGCCGTTGACACCCGGCTGAGCCAGTGGCACCTCGACGCCGCCGCCGTGGCCGCGCTCACCGGCGGCGTAGACACCCTGGAGCCCGAAGACCTGCGCTTCTGGCTCCAGTCGACCGAGAGCCGCCCCTGGGCGATGATCACCCTCGGGGCGAGCTGCCCCCAGGCCGACGAGCTGTTCCAGCGGGCGCTCGACCTCGCGCCGGGCCTCGCCGAGCACCCCGCCCGGGCCGAGCGTGTGCGCGCCGCCCGAGAGATGAGCCGCGCGTTCGCCATCGCCGCGAGCGCCTTCGCCGAGGCCGGCTTCTTGCGCGACGAGGAGCTCGGCGCCTTGTGGGAGCGCCTCGTGGCCCTGGAGTCCGTCGAGGCGAGCTGGTCCCCGGCTCGCCTGCTGGACGCCGCCCGGGAGGCCGGTCTCGGCGAGGTGAGCGCGGCGGTGAGCCGGTACCAGCAGGAGACGAGCGGCCTGCGGGGGCTCTTGGGGCGGGCCACGGCGCGGCTGCGCACCCGGGCGTTTAACCTCGCCCACGGCGGCGCCTACCTGCTCACCGGCAGCGCCCGCCACGAGGGCCGCTTCGAGGGGGGCCGCTGGTCCAACTGGACTGAAGACTACGCCGTCATCCCCACCCGCTACGCCTGCCCCCGAGACGAAGAGACCTTACGCAGGATCGTCGCCGACGCGCGCCAGATCCGGGTCGTCGGCGGCGGGCACAGCTTCAACGACTCGCCCCTGTGCGCCGACACCCTCGTCTCCCTGGACGCGCTGGACCGTGTGCTGGGCTTCGACCCCCTGCGGCGCACGATGCGGGTTCAGGCCGGGGTGCGCCTTCGGGATCTGAACAAGATCTTGGCCCGGGCGAACCTCGCCTTGCCCGTGCTCGGCTCCACCGACGCCCAGAGCCTCGGCGGCCTCATCGCCACGGACCTCCACGGCACCGGCCGCGACCACGGCTTCCTCTCCGAGCAGATCCTCGGCCTGCGGGTGGTGCTCGCCGACGGCGACGCCCGGGACGTGGGCCCCGGCGACCCGCTGTTTCACGCGGCGATGGGCGGCCTGGGGACGGTCGGCGTCGTCACCGAGGTCGAGCTGCAGCTCGTCGAGGGCTTCAACCTGCTCAAGCGCACGTCGATGGTGGACCGCGCGACGACGGAGGCCCAGCTCAACACGCTCATCCTCCAGCACGACCACCTGAGCTACTACTACATCGGCGGGACAAACAAACAAGAGGCCGTGCGCGCCCACACCTGGGACCACACCCAAGACCCCGTCACCGAGGACTGGGACTCGACGAAGGCCGCCCAGGAGCTCTCGGACTTCGGGATCAGCGCGTTTCTGCCCCAGCTCGCCGAGGCCCTGGTGCAGCTCGACGAGGACCACGCGCTCTCGAACCTCGCCGCCCCCGACCACCAGCTCATCATGCCCGCCCAGCGGGGCTTCGGGCGTAAGCTGTTCTATCGCCACGACGAGATCGAGCTCGCCGTGCCGTTTGAGGCCTACCACGACTGCTTGCGGGAGGTGCTCAAGCTCCTGCGCGACGAGGACTACTTCTCCATCGTCGAGGTGCGGTTCACGCCCGACCGCTCCCAGTCCCTCATCGGCCCCGGCGTCGGCCGCCGGAGCGCCTGGATCGAGCTGGCGACGCCGCTCTCCCAGCCCCGCGAGACGATCTACCCCCGGGTCGAGGCCATCCTGCGGGCGCACGGTGGCCGCCCCCACCTGGGCAAGAAGACGACCTTCACCCAGCACGAGCTGCTGGACGTGTACGGCGAACGGTTCACCGCCTTCCAGGCCGTGCGCGCGCGGGTAGACCCGACGGGCAAGATGCTCAACCCCTTCGCCCGCCGGTTGTTCGGGGGCTGAGGGCGGATGGTGCCCCTCGACGCCTTGCTCGACGCGCTGCCCGCCGTCCAGGCGCCTCCGTCCTTCACTCTGGTCCACGCCCGGGAGCGGCGGCTGCGGCCGATGTTCTTCGTGGAGCTCCTCGTCGCCTGCGTGTTGACCGCCTGCGTGTTGCCGCTCGTGATCCTCGGCCTCGTGGTGCTCAACGCGCTGACCGGCGGCCAGCTCTTTGATGTTGAGGACGTGCTCAGCCGAACGTTCACCGAGCACCACATCGCCACCCTCACCGGACCGAACGGCGCGCGGGTCCAGCTCACCCTCGCGGACGAGGCCCAAGAGGCGGCGATGATGGCCCGCCTGCTCGGGGCGGTCGCCGCCCGCCGCCTCACCCTCGTCGAGCGGCTGGAGGGCATGGCCGAGCCCGTGGCCGTGTGGGACGCCGAGGCGCCGGGGCTCTTGCGCGCCGAGGGGCCTGGGTCGGGCGCCGAGGCCGAAGGCTGGGCGGTGGAGGGGGC
>JBEAVX010000301.1:0-4230 GCA_041160755.1 Pseudomonadota bacterium | reverse complement strand
TCGGGCTGTGGCCGCCTGAAGGCGCGATCTGCCATGAGCTGCCGGAGATGGCGGCCCGGGCGGGCTTTCGGTGGCTGGTGAGCGACGAGGGCAACCTCTTGCGCTCCGAGCGTGACTTCTCGACCGAGGGCGCGCCGTGGGATCTCGGCGAGGGCGTCGTGGGCTTCTTCCGCGACCGCTCGATCTCCGACGACATCGGCTTTCGGTACGCCCGGCGCCCGGCCAAGGAGGCCGTAGACGCCTTGCTCTCGGCGTGTGAGGCCCGGGGCGGCCTGGTGACCATCGCGCTCGACGGTGAGAACCCCTGGGAGAGCTTCGCCGACGCCGGGCAGGCGTTTCTGACCGGGCTGTGTGAGGCGCTCAACCGGCGGGATCGGGTGTGCCCGGTTCGTTTCTCCGAGGCCGCCCAGGAGCCCGTGGCGGGCAAGGTCTACGCCTTACACACCGGGAGCTGGGTGAACTCCGACCTGGCGATCTGGTTCGGGGATGAGGAGGATCGCCGGGGCTGGAGCCTCTTGGCGAAGGCCCGCGAGGCCGTCGCCGCCGCTGGCGACCCCCCCGAGGCCATGGAGCACATCTACGCCGCTGAAGGCTCGGACTGGTTCTGGTGGTATGGCCGCGAGTTCGACACGCCCTTCGCCTTGGACTTTGACCGCCTGTTCCGGGGGCAGCTCGCCGCGGCCTACCGGGCCTTGGGCCAGGCGCCGCCCGACGCGCTCTCGGTGCCGGTGAAGGCGCTCACGACGCCGCCGCCGGGGCTCAAGCTGCCGACGAGGCCGATCTCCCCGCGCATCGACGGCGCGCGGAGGCTGTTCTTTGAGTGGGTGGGCGCGGGCTACGCAGACTGCGCGCGGCCCGGCGGGGCGATGAGCCTGAGCGCCGGGCACCTCCAGGGCATCGCCTGGGGCCTCGACGACAACCTGCTCTACGTGCGCCTGGATCACCGCCGCCCCTTGCCGCCGGAGCGTGTCGGCACGGAGTGGCAGCTCGTCTTGATGGGCGGCCCCGAGACCCGCACGCTGCGCTGGCCCTACACCGATGAGGACAACCGCGCCGACGGCCTCGTCGCCGGAGAGCTGTGCACGGAGCTGAGCCTCTTGTTGCCCAAAGACTTCCGGGGGAGCCTCCACGTCGCGCTCATCCGCGATGGGGTCGAGGTGGCGCGGTATCCCCAAGACGGCGACGTGCCGGTGCAGCTCCACGAGGAGACGGACTGGTGGGTGTGATCCTCCGCCGCAGCGCGTGGGGTCGGCGTGCCGAAAGTCACGCTCGCGGGTCAGCCGTGCTCTGCTCAATCCTCGGGTGATCGGATGGCCATCGGCAGCTTCGTCCTCGTCCTTCATGGCCACGTGCCCTACGTCCTCAAGCATGGGCGCTGGCCGCACGGCGATCATTGGGTGTTTGAGGCCGCCGCAGAGACCTACCTGCCGCTCCTGGAGGTGATCGAGTCCTGCCGCGCCGCCGGAGGCCGCTGCCCGATCACCCTGGGGCTCACGCCGATCCTGCTGGAGCAGCTCGCGCACCCGAACTTCAAGGAGCGTTTCCCGGCCTGGCTCGCCGAGCGGGAGGAGCGCGCGCACCGGGATGAGCAAGAGTTTGAGTCCTGGGGCGACGCCCACCTCGTGTCTTTGGCCCGGCGCTGGGCGGATCGGTACGAGCAGCTCAACACGCTGTTTGACGCCATCAAGGGCGACATCCCCGGCGCCTTCGCCCAGCTCTGGAGCGAGGGGCAGATCGAGCTCATCTCCTCCAGCGCGACGCATGGCTACACGCCGCTGTTGCTGCAGGACTCGTCGATCCGCGCGCAGATCCGCATGGGGCTCAAGACGAGCGAGCGGGTGCTCGGCCGTCGCCCGACGGGGTACTGGCTGCCCGAGTGCGCGTACCGCCCCGGCGGCCCGTGGACCCCAGCCGTGGGCGCGACGCCGTCCCGGGTGCGGATGGGCACCGACCAGCACCTCGCCCGCGAGGGCGTGAAGTTCACGATCCTCGACGCCCAGATGTTCCGGGGCGCGCGCTCTGAAGGCATCCGCACCCCCGAGGGCTACCTGAAGGTGGGCTGGGATCAGGCGGCGTGGGACGTGGGCCGGGTGTGGCGCTCGGTTTTGGAGCCCCACGTCGCGTCCACCGACGGCACCGACACCGACCTGAGCGTGTTCGGCCGCCACCCCGAGGTGAGCGAGCAGGTGTGGTCGGGCCAGGTGGGCTACCCCGCGGATGGCCGCTACCTGGAGTTCCACAAGAAGCACGGCAGCGACGGCCTGCGCTACTGGAAGGTCACGAGCGCCCGGGCGGGCCTGGGCGAGAAGGAGCGTTACAGCCCTGAAGACATCCACGGCGCGGTGTTCTCCCACGCCCAGCACTTCTGCTCCGTGGTGCGCGGCATCCTGCGCCAGCACCACGAGCGCCATGGCCGCGAGGGGGTCGTCGTCGCGCCCTTTGACGCCGAGCTCTTCGGCCACTGGTGGGCTGAAGGCCCGATCTTCCTGCGCGACGTGATGTTGACGCTCAACGCGGATCCCGAGATCACCGTGCGCACGGCGTCGGAGCAGCTCCAGGCCTTGCCCGCGGACAAGGTCGCGTGGTTCCCCGAGGGCTCGTGGGGGGCCGGCGGCGACCACCGCGTCTGGCTGAACGACGAGCTCAAGTGGATGTGGGAGGTCATCTACCAGGCCGAGAGCCGCTTCGGCGAGCTGTGCCTGACCTTGCCGTGGCGCGACGGCGGCGAGGTCGAGGCGCTCCTCAAGGACGCCGGGCGTGAGCTGCTGCTCCTCCAGGCCTCGGACTGGCCGTTCGTGATCTCCACCAAAGGCGCGCCGGACTACGGCATCAAGCGCTTCTGCGGCCACGCCACCCGCTTCGATCGCCTCTGCGACATGGCCCAGACGGTGGCCAAAGGCGAGATCCTGTCCGAGACCGACCTCGCGGTGCTCAACGAGGCCCGCGCGTGCGACGATATCTTCCCCGACCTCGATCTGAACCTCTGGGGTGAGTGACCGGCGGCGGCACGCGGCCTCCGGCGACCCTGGCAACGCCCTGGTGTTGAATGAGTGAGCTGCGCCGCTGCCCGATCCGTGGGCACCACGTCATCCTCGCGACGGATCGCCTCGTCACCCCCAACATTCGCCCGCCCCAAGAGGGCAGCGGCGAGGGCTGCGTCTTGTGTGTGGACGGCCCGGCCCGGCGCTGGAAGGTGCTCGGGCGGCGCGGCGCCTGCATCGTCGTGCCGAACGGGCGCCCGGCGCTCAAGATCGAGGCCCAAGGGGGCTGGCAGCGGGTGGGGCCCTACGAGCGCCGCGAGGGGCTCGGCGCCCACGAGGTCATCGTCGAGTCCGACGAGCACGGGCGCACGCCGTGGCAGCAGACCCCGGCGGAGCTCGCCGACGTGCTGGCCTTGGCCCGAGAGAGCGCCTCATCGACCTGCGCCGCGACCCGCGCCTGCGGAACCTCTCGTGGATCAAGGTCCACCGCGCCGAGGCCGGGGCGAGGGTCGATCACCCACACTCCCAGGTCATCGCGCTCCCGGAGCCCGGGCCCTTGGCGGCGCGGGAGGTCGAGGCCCATGAGCGCTACGCCCAGGAGCACGGCGGGCGCAGCCTCTCCCAAGACCTCATCCAGCACGAGCTTCAAGACGGCGCCCGGCTCATCCAGACCGACGCGCGCTTCGTGAGCCTCGTGCCCTTCGCGCCGTGGTCGGCCTTTGAGTGCTGGATCTGGCCCCGGGCGGGCGGCCCGGCGTTTGAGACCACCGACGACGACGACAGCCTGGCCTTGGCGACCCACCTCTGCGGCCTGTTGGGGCGGCTGCACACGGCCTTGGGCGACGCGCCCTTGCAGATCGTGCTGCGCACCGAGCCGAGCTGCGGGAGCTTTCGGTGGCGCCTAGAGCTCCGCCCGGTGATCGAGAACCCCCGCGCCTTGACCTTGGCGACGGGGTGCGCCGAGCAGGCCGTGCCCCCCGAGGAGGTCGCGGCGTTTCTGCGGGGCCTCTGACGCTGGGTCGGGTGACCGCCCCGCGCAAGACTCCGCTCGACCTCGCCCAAACGTCGTGAACCCGCCCGGAGCGCTCCGTATGCTCGCCCTGACCCTCGCCTCGTTGACCCTGCTCTTCGGCTGCAGCCCGTCCCCGGAGCCCCTGGTCTTGCCCGAGGATCCCGCCGAGCGCGGCGTGCCCGTGGGCGTGCGCACGGTGACCATCGGCGGGGACCTGACCGTCGAGATCTGGTACCC
>JBEAVX010000237.1:0-9538 GCA_041160755.1 Pseudomonadota bacterium | reverse complement strand
AGGTACCCCGATGCCCAGAACCCTCCTCCTCCTGGCCCTCTCCTTCGGGGGCTGCGCCGCGCCTGGCGACCTGCACGGTGTGGCCCTCGACGACGCATCCGTCACCCTCGCCTCGGCCACGGCCTCCCTCTCGGCGATCTGGCTCGACGACTGCTCCGGCGGCGCGGTGCAGATTGACGTGCCAGGGCCGCTGGAGCTGCTCACCGACGCGCCTCTGCCGCTGGCGCTGCCCGCCGGGGGCTGGTGTGGCCTGAGTCTGTGGTTTGAGGACGACCCCGTGGCCGGCTCGTTGGTCTTGGAGGGCCTCGCCGGGAGCACGCCGTTCTCCATCGGGCTCAACCCCTCCGTCGTCGTGATCCCCCAAGACATGCTCGTGGACGCGGACGACTGGGTGCTCGTGTTGGAGGGGCACACGCTGCTCACCGGGCGGCTGCCCGACGCGCCCGAAGGACTGGCGGTTGCCCCAGGGGATCCCCTCGCCGACACGCTCACCGTCGCGCTGCCCGACGCCTTGTGGTTGGGCAAGGTCTCCGACGCCCGGGACCACCTCTACGTCGACCTCTGGCCCTTCCCCGACGTCACCTTCGACGGCGGCTCGGCGAGCCTCAGCGTCTCCACCGGGGGCTGCAGCGGCGGAGGCGACGCGGCGCTGCCCGACGCCGACCTTGACGGGATCCCCGACCTCGACGATGACGACGACGACAACGACGGGATCTTTGATGACGCTGATGACGACGACGACAACGACGGCGTCCTCGACGGTGACGATCCCCAGACGCCGGGCACGCCGAGCGGCGACGGCGGGAGCGGTGACGACGGCGGTGGCGGCGGCTGCGGCGGCTCTTCCACCGACTCGGGCAGCGGCTCAACCGGTGGTGGCGGCTGCGACGGCGGATCCAGCTCCGGCGACGGCTGCGACGGCGGCTCCAGCGGCCCCTCGTGCAGCGGCGGCGTCGACTGCGGCGGCATCACCTGCGCGGCCTCGCCGCTCCTCCCCATCGCCTGGCTGACCTTCGTGTTCAGCGCGGTTCGGCGGCGGGGGCCTCGGCCGGGTTGACGTGGACCTTCACCTCCCGCACATGCTCGACCTCGTCGCGAACCCGGTCGGCGACGCGGTGGGCGATGGTGTGGGCGTCGGTGAGGCGCAGCCCGCCGTCGACGGAGATCTCCAGGTCGATGACGTGGTAGGCGCCTAAGGTGTGGACGCCGACCTTGTCGACGCCGAGCACGTCGGGGTCGCGGCGGGCGACGGCGGCGATGGCCTCGGCGAGCTCCGGCGAGGACTCGTCCATGAGCACGCCGAAGTTCTCCCGCAGGGGCTTCACGGCGAGGCCCATGATCGTCACGCCGATGAGCACCGCCGCCAAGGGGTCGAGCCAAGGCATCCCGGCCCGGGCGCCGAGCACCCCGACGAACACCGCGCTGCTCGCCAAGACGTCGCCGCGGTGGTCCCGGGCGCTCGCGAGGAGCGACGGGGCGTTCAGCGCCTCGCCCACCCGACGGGTGTAACGATAGAGCGCCTCCTTCACGAACACCGTGCCCAACGCCGCCCACGCGGCGGACATGGCGGGCACCTTGCCCTCATCTCGCCAGAGCGCCACCCCGCCGTCCAGGGCGATGAACAGGCCCGTGCCGAAGAGCATCGCCCCGATGATCAGCCCCGCCACGGACTCCGCGTTGCCGTGGCCGTAGTGGTGATCCTCGTCAGCGGGGCTCTGGGCGAGGCGATACCCGATGGCGCCGATGGCCGTGGCGAGGATGTCCCCGGCGCTGTTGAAGGCGTCGGCGAGGAGCGCGTCGCTGCCCGCGCCGACGCCCACGACGAGCTTGAGCACGGTCAAGCCGACGTTGGTGAGCAGTCCGACGAGGTTGGCGCGGGCGCCGGGGTCAAAGGCCATGACCACGGCTATCCTCTCCGGGCCCTCGGCGCCTGTTGTACACTGAATGCTCAAACCTGGAGCGTGTATGGCCGAGCCCCTCGTCGCCCCCGTCGCGGACGACCCCGATCGTTGGCGCCGCCGGGCGATCTCCATCTCCGGGGTGCTGCTCGCCTCCTGGGCCCTCGCCGCCGCCGCGCTGCCGCTCCTGCTCGCCACGCTGTTGTTGGAGCTCGTGCGCCCACGAAGGCTCGCCGCCACCCGGGCGCTGTTGATGTTCGGCGCGTTCTTGGGCTGTGAGGTGCTCGGCCTGCTCGGCGCGGGCTGGATCGCGCTGACGACCTCGGGCGAGGCCTTGGTCGAGGCCAGCTACACCCTGCAGCGCCGCTGGAACTCCGCGCTGTCCGGCGCGCTGAGCGCGCTGTTCAACCTCACCTGGGACGTGCAGGGCCTTGAGGTGTGTCGCCCCGGCCCGACGCTCCTGCTCGTGCGCCACGCGAGCACCGCCGACACCATCCTCCCCGTGGCCTTGCTCTCGGCGGGCCTGGGGCTCAAGCTGCGCTATGTGCTCAAGTCCGAGCTGCTGTGGGACCCTTGCATCGACGTGATCGGCCAGCGTGTGCCCAACGTCTTCGTGCGCCGGGGCGACGCCGGAGAGGTGGACCGTGTGCGCGCCTTGGCCAAAGGATTGGGCGTGGATGAGACCTTGGTGCTCTACCCCGAGGGCACCCGCTTCTCGCCTTCGCGGCAGGCCGCCCGCCTCGCCGAGCTTCAGAGCCAGCCTGAAGACATCCAGTCCCTCGCCCGGGCCCTGCAGGTGACCTTGGCGCCCAAGCCCGGCGGCGTGCTCGCCATCCTCGACGCCGAGCCCACCTTAGACGTCGTCTTCTGCGCCCACACCGGCCTTGAGGGCGCCCGAACCCTCGCCGACCTCGTGCGCGGAGAGCTCGTCGACAAGGTCGTGAAGGTGCGGTTTGAGCGGGTCTCCGCCGCGGACATCCCCACAGACCCCGCCGCGCGTTACCGCTGGCTGCTCACCCGCTGGGGCGCGATCGACGCGTGGATTCGCGCCCAGAGCACCGGCGCCAGCGTGATCGTCAGCGGTGACCCTCAATCGCCGTGAGGTGCGACTCAAGCGCCCAGTCTTTGTCTTGCTGAGGCGTGTGGCAGCTCGTACACACCGACTCGATGACACACTCCGGGCAGGTCTCGCCCAAGCCCAAGATGTTCGATGCGCTCGGGGCCTGGACGTGCTGCTCGCCGGGGCCGTGGCAGGTCTCACAGCCGACGCCCTCGTTCAGGAAGGTCTCCGGCGGAACCCCCGCGCTGTAGCTTGTCGGCGTGGCGTGGCAGGTGAGGCACTCGGGGTTCCGTTGTTCTTTGCCCTTGAGCAGAGACCGGGCCTCGCCGTGGCCGGAGTCTTGCCAGGCCTTCACCTCGTCGGGGTGGCAGCTTCCGCAGGCCTTGGCTCCTTGGGAGGCGCCGTCGGGGAACGCGAGGAGCGGCTTGGGGGCCTCCCCCGAGGTCAGGAGCTTCCAGCGGTCGTCCAGCTCCCGGTCGCTGAGCCCGAGCGCCGCGTAGTGGTCGATGTGGGGCAGGCCCTTCTCCACCGTGAACGCGATGGAGTGATCGGCGTCGTGGCAGCCGACGCAGGTGGCGCTGGCGTCTACGCCCTCGCCGTCGTGGGGGCCTCCGGCGCTGTGGCAGGCCTCACAGGTGACGTTCGTGAGCTTCGATCCGTGATCCCCGAGCGTGAAGCCCGAGGGCTGGCCCATCCCGGTGACGTGGCAGCCCACGCAGGCGGGGTCGTCGGCCTTGTCCCGGGTGTAGAGCGTGCGGTAGGCGATGGCGTGGTGGCTCACCGACCACGCCCGGGCCTCTTCAGTGTGGCAGATCGCGCAGGACGTGCCGCCCTGGTAGACGTCCTTGGGGAACGCGAGGGTGAAGCCCTCCCCTGGCCAGAGCTTGAGGATCAGCAAGGCTGAAGCGCCAGGAAACCACGGGTAGAAGCTCAGCAGCCGCGCCACCTCGCCGCCCTCTTCAGCGGGGGCGACGACGAGGGCTGTCGGCGTAGAGCGCGCGGCGATGGCCTGGGCGAAGGCGCCGTCGTGGTCATGCACCGTGGGGAAGGTGACGCCATACACGTCGTTGAACGCCGCGATCTGCTGGGCCGTAGACATCGACGAGGCGACGGCGACGAAGTCCAGGCGATCCTTAAGGCGCGACTGGAGCGCCACCACCTCGGGGATCGCCGTCTGGCAGTGGCCGCAGGTGGGCGAGTAGTAGAAGAAGTACGTCGGCCGCGTGACCATCGCCTTGAAGCGCGCAGGCAAGACGAGGGGCGTGGCCTCCGTCGGCGCGAAGACCGCCGCCGTGTTCGCCGCCGGGGTGCCGAGCTTCCAGCCCCGAGCGTCCACCGCCGCTTTGCCCCCGGCGAGCAGAAGCGCGGCGAGGGGCAAGAGGAGCCAGCGAGCCTTGAGCCAGGACGGGGGGTTCATCCCCAGAATCCTAACCTAGCCCCAAGGCCGTCGCCCAATCGAGCGTTCGCCCAAGAGAGCCCTCCACCTCCCCGCCGGTTGGGTAGACCGTAAATCGGACCCGAGCTGCCCAGAAGACCACACCACACAGCTTGGGACGGTGACACCCATCGACGGGGAGGAGGAGGCGCCGTTATTGATAATGACTTTCATTATCTGTTACCAGACCCACGAGTGGACGTCAAGACAAGAACTTGTGAGCGGCGATCCTCTCTTCCGACCTGTGTCAAACCCCACAGGGAATGTCCACACTCTGCTCGGGGTATGCTACGATGTCTGTTCCCGTTCAACCGGAGTTCTGCCCATGCTCACCCGTCGCGCTCTCGCCCAAGGCCTCCTCGCCGTCTCCTTCTTCGGCCTGCTCGTCGGCGGCTTAGACGCCATCGCCGCGTCTGTCGGCCAGAAGGTCTCGAACCCTGAGCTTCGTGACGCGAACGACAAGCCCGCGAAGATCCCCGACATCGGCTCCAAGGTCGTCGCGGTGTTCTACTCCGACCCCGACGTCTCCGACATGAACGACGCCTTCGCCGACAAGCTCAAGGCCGCCAACCTCGACAAGACGAAGTACCGCGGCGTCGGCGTGGCGAACCTCAAGGAGACCTGGCTCCCCGATGAGGTCATCCGCTCCGTCGTGCGCAAGAAGATCGAGAAGTACGGCGCCACGATCCTCACCGACCCCGACCGCGTCCTCGCGACGGCCTGGGGCCTCGGCGACTGCAACGAGCAGTCCGTCGTCGTCATCTTGGACAAGACCGCCACCGTTCAGTACGTCAAGAAGGGCAAGATGAACGCCACGGAGATCGAGAGCGGCTACCAGCTCGTGCTCAAGCTGATGGAGCAGTAGACTCCGCGCTCGACCGCAGCGCCCGCGCCGTCAGCCACAGCCCGGCGACGGCTGAGGCGCCAAAGAGCAAGAAGAACGCCGCGTTGAACACCACGCAGCTCTCCTCGATGGAGGCGAGCTGCCGGTGCCCGCGCACGATGCGCTCCGGCGTGAGCTTGTTGCCCTCGGTGAAGGTGAGGCCCCGGGTGCGGTACTCGGGGATGGTGAGCGGATCGCTCGACTGGCCCGGCGCTGGCGTCGGCGCGCTCACCGAGAGGGTCTCGCCGGTCTTGATGTTGTAGGCGTCTACCCCGTCAAACTCGGGGTAGCCGCTGTACACCCAGTCGCCGCGCTGGAACATCGCGAGGTTGATCAGGCTGCCGTCCAGCGTCGTCGTGCCGCAGACCGGGCGAAACGGCGGCGCGCCGGGCTTGATCTTCACGACGGACACGTCGCCGGAGCTGCTCACCCGGTAGGCCCGCTGGGCGTCGATGCCGAACAAGGCCCCGTCAAACTCGCGGTCGAAGCTGGCGACCCCGCCCTTCAACTCCACGGCGTCGGCCCCGGCGCGGTAGGCGACGTTCAGGCCGACGAAGAGCGCGGCGAGCACGAGGTTCACGGCGAACCAGCCGCCGAGGGCGGTGAGGGCCTGACGGCGGTGGATCCGGGGGCGCATGGCTGGGGCTCCTCTGTGTGGAGCCCCAGCATAGCACCCGGACCTCTCAAGGCTCCAGCGGGCAGCGGCACAGCGCGTTCAGGCGCTCGACGGCCTCTTGAAGCGGGGTCGGCGCGCTGCCCCCGGCCCCTTGGCGCCAGGCGACGGAGCGCGCGGCGACCTCACGCGCGCCGATCACCAAGACCGCGGGGATCCCCTGCTGGTGCGCCTCGGCGATCCGTCGGCCCAAGGAGTCCTCCGAGGATCGCACGACCACCCGACGCCCCGCGGCGGCGAAGGTCGCCCGGACATGCTCGGCCCAGGCCGCGTGCTCTTCAGCGATGGGCAAGATCCAGCACTGCGACGGCGCCAACCAGCCCGGCAGACGCCCCTGGTGATGCTCCAAGAGCAGGCCCATGAACCGCTCCAAGCTGCCATATCGGGCGCGGTGTAGCATCACCGGCCGCCGCCTCAACCCGTCCCGGCCGACGTACTCCACGTCAAACCGCTCGGGCATCACCAGGTCCACCTGCATGGTGCCGCACTGCCAGCGGCGCCCGGCGCTGTCGATGAGCACAAACTCCAGCTTCGGGCCATAAAACGCGCCTTCGCCGGGCTGAATCGCCGGGTTGAGCCCCGCCAACGCCGCGCCCTCGGCCAAGGCCGCCTCGGCGAGATCCCAGCCCGCGTCGTCGCCGAGGCGGGAGGCGGGGCGTGTGGAGAGCCCGACCTCGACCCGATCGAAGCCGAACGCCGCGTAGAACGGCCCGATCGAGGCGCAGAACCGGCGGATCTCCTCGACGAGCTGCTGCGGCTCACAGAAGATGTGGCCGTCGTCTTGTGTGAACTGGCGCAGCCGCAACAGCCCCGAGAGCGCGCCTTGTTGTTCGTCTCGATGCACAAGGCCGAGCTCGGCGACTCGGTAGGGCAGCTCGCGCCAGGACAAGGATCGTCGGTTCACGATCCCGATGTGCGCCGGGCAGCTCACGGGCTTGAGCGCGGCGGGGATCGCCGGATCCCCCACGCGGAACATGCCCTCCTGAAAGTGCTCCCAGTGGCCGCTCTGCTGCCAGATCGGCGCGCGGAGCACCTGGGGTGTGCGCACCTCGACGTAGCCCTCTTGGTTTGACGCGGCGCGGGAGGCCTCCTCCAGCACCCGCAGCAGAGTGAAGCCCGGCGGATGCCAGAACACCATGCCGGGGGCCTCCTCTTGGAAGTGCAGCAGGTCCAGGCGGCGAGCGATGGCGCGATGATCTTCGGGGAGCTTGTTCATGTCGGTCTCCTGTGGGACCGACGATCGACGACACCAGAAGGGCCTCGCCGGTCGTCGGCGAGGCGCTGGGTGGGTTGACGTCGCTAACGCGCCGACACGACCACGAGCCCGCCGGAGGGACGGGTGGTCGTAGTCTGGGAGCTGGCGTTCATGGGCGACATCTCCCACAGGGTAGCACAAGCCCGATCGATCGCCACACGCCCCGTCATTTTGCGTCTACAATCCCGTCGTCCACCGCGACAAACCCAGCCCTGAGGAGACGATCATGCCGATGACGAACTGCGCCCACTGTGGCACCCACGTCTTTGAGAGCGCCTGCGCCTGCCCCCACTGCGGCACCAAGCTCCGCGACTGCGGCCTGCGCCACACCGCCGCCGCCGCGCTCATGGGCCTCGCGCTCGTCGGCTGCGGTGACAAAGACCCCTCCGACAGCGCCGCCGCGCCGGAGTACGGCGTCGCCGACACGTCTTACCTGGCCGACGCCGACGATGACGGCGTGACCATCGGGGACGGCGACTGCAACGACGACGACGCGGCGGTGAACCCCGGCGCCACGGAGACCGCCGGAGACGGCGTCGACTCCAACTGCGACGGCAGCGACGACACCTGATCCTTGGAGCGCCCATGACCCTTCGCCCCTGCAGCGCCTGCGGACAGCACGTCCAGCACAGCACCCTGGCCTGCCCCCACTGCGGGGCGAGCCTCGGCGGAAAGCTCGCCCGCAGCGCGGCGGCGGTGGTCATGGGCCTCACGCTCATGGGCGCCGACGACGCCGACCGGGCCCGGCCCGAGCCGCTCTACGGCAAGGTGGAGCAGCCCGCGCCGGAGCCCGAGCCCGAGCCCGAGCCCGAGAAGAAGCGGCCCAAGCGGCCCAAGCCCCCTCCTGAGCCGGAGCCGCCGCCGGAGCCGGAGCCGCCGCCCGAGCCCGAGCCGCCGCCGCCCGAGCCCGAGCCGCCGCCGGAGCCACCTCCAGAGCCCGAGCTGATCCGCGTCGAGCCCCTGTACGGCGTCGTCCTCACGCCCCTGCCAACGCCTGGGCCCGTCGTCACCGACGGCCCCGCGCACGAGGCCTCTGGCCCAGAAGACGCCGAGCCCGCCGACGACGACAAGAACAACCGCTAAGCCCAGGCCAAGCCGATGCTCCTGCACCCCTGCCCCGCCTGCGGTCAGCACGTCCAGCGCGCCGCCCTGGCCTGCCCCCACTGCGGGCGGCAGCTCAGCGGCAAGCTCACCCGCACCGCCGCCGCCGTCGTCATGGGCCTCACGCTCCTCGGCGCCGATGACCCCGGCCAGGCCCCGGAGCCCGAGTATGGCGTGGTGTTTCAGCCCGAGCCGCCGCCGCCAGAGCCGACGCCGCCACCCGAGCCGCCGCCGCCAGAGCCGCCACCGCCGCCCCCCATCGACGAGCCGCTGTATGGCGTCGCGGCCACACCTCCTCCTGGCCCGCCGATCGCGCCAGTCGCTGAAGACGCCGACGCCGACGCCGACGCCGACGGCGTCCCCGCCAAAGCCGGTGACTGCGACGACGACGACCCGACGACCTTCCCCGGCGCCAAAGAGCGCTGGTTTGACGGCGTTGACTCCGACTGCGACGGCAAGAACAACCGCTGACCCAAGGCCAATGTGATGCTCCTCCGCCCCTGCGCCACCTGCGGACAGCACGTCCAGCGCGCGACCCTGGCCTGCCCCCCCTGCGGGGCGAGCCGCGGCGGCAAGCTCAGCCGCAGCGCGGCGGCCGTGGTCATGGGCCTCACGCTCCTCGGCGCCGATGATCCGGGCCAAAGCCCCGAGCCCCCGCCGCCCGAGGAGGATCCCGCGCCGATCATCGCCGAGGCCATCTACGGCGTGAGCGCCACCTTCACCCGCAGGCGCCTCCACCTCCGCGACAAGCCCCCTGCCGACCTCAACAGCGAGGCCGACGACGACCACGACGGCGTGACCCCGAAGGCCGGCGACTGCGACGACACCGACCCAGACGTAGTCCCCGGCGCCCCCGAGCGCCGGTTCGACGGGGTAGACTCCGACTGCGACGGCAAGAACAACCGCTGACCCGAGGCCAAGCCGATGATCCTTCACCCCTGCGCCGCCTGCGCCGCGATGTTGAACGCCAGCCCTGGCGCCTGCCCCCACTGCGGCGCCATCTCGACGCCGAGCAAGCTCAGCCGAGGCGCGGCGGCGGTGCTCATGGGCCTCACCCTGGTCGGCGCCGATGAGCCCGACAAGTCCAACCAGCTCCAGGCCGCCTACGGCGTGCCCCCGATGGATCGGCTCACCGGGCCCGGGGAGCAGCTCATGCCGCCCCCTGAGCTCCCCCCGCCTGAAGAGCTCGTCGTCAAGCCACCCCCTGAGCTCGACGGCGACGGAGACGGTCTG
>JBEAVX010000197.1:0-13632 GCA_041160755.1 Pseudomonadota bacterium | reverse complement strand
GCGCAGGTGCACAGCTCGGCGCCGCCGCCGATGGCGGCCCCGTCCAGGGCGACGGCGCTCACCAGCGGCAGCGCGGCGACACGCTCGGTGAGATCCCGCATGAACAGGCTCATGCGCCGCGCGAACTCCGGGGAGTCCACCTGGGCCCGCACGACCTTCAGATCCGCCCCCGCGCAGAAGGTCTTGCCGCCGACCGCGCGGATCAGCAGCGCCCGGCCCTCGACCCCATCGGCCAAGGTGTCTACGGCCTCGTCTAAGGCGGCGATCATCGGCCCGGAGAGCGCGTTGGAGGCCCCGGCGTGGTCGAGGGTCAGGACCGCGAGGCCGCCGTCTTCGTCGTGCAGGTGCACCCGGCCCTCGCCGCCGAGCGCGTTGAAGTCGGCGCGGAGGGCGCGGCGCTCAGCCACGGTGAGGAGCGCGGAGGTCATTCTTCCCCCCTAACCCAGCGCCGCGTCGGCGGAGCCCTGGCCTCCGCTCACCGGGCGCCATAGGATGCACGGTCAAGGAGGCTCTCATGCGCGTCTGCTCCCTCTTCGTCCTGATCTCCCTCGCCGCGGGCTGCGAGGACCCCATCGTCGTAGACGGCGCCGTTGACGGCTTCGACATCAACGAGGCGGGCTCGATCTTTTTTGGCGGCCCGTTCATCCTCGTGACCGACGAGGCGCTGGAGTGCCGCGACATGGCCTGGGTCCAGCGCACCTACGACGTGTCCGCCGCGCCGACGGACTTCGACTTCGTGGGCCTCCAGTTCACCTACGACGAGGACGACGTCTCCACCGGCAACTACTCCGTCGCGGGTGAGGCCGCCGTGTACGCCAAGGCGCTCGTCGTCTCCGGCGGCGTGTTCACCGAGTACCGCTCCAACGGCGGCGAGCTGGTGGTCACGGCGCTTGAGTCCAACACCTTGGCGACGGGCAGCTTCAACGTCACCTTTGACGAGGGCTCCTTCGCGGCGGAGCTCTTTGAGGCGGAGTGGTGCGTGAACATGGAGCGCTGAGCGCGCTCGTCGCCGCGGGGCTCTTGGGCTGCGGGGACCACGCCGCGCCTCCACCGCCCGCCGCTCCCGCCGAGCTGCGCTGCCGTCTGGATCAGCCCGGCGAGGTGGAGCTGTGGCGCTGTGAGGACGGCCGCGCCCTTCGTTATGACCGCGCCACGGCCACGCTCACCGGGGACGGGGCCTTCGTCGTGGGCCGACGGGCTTGGCCGCGCCTTGGCCCGACCTTGACCATGTGCCTCGGCGATCCCCTTGAGGAGCCCATCGCTGGGGATCCTCTCGCGTTCCGGAAGCTCATCTGGGCCGCCTCGCCGCGCTGGCGTCTGGAGCTGAGCGGTGAAGGTCGCTGCGGACTCTCCGGCGCCTTGGAGCTGCCCTTTGAGGCGGAGGACCCCGACCCCGCCGCGCTCAGCGCCGACGGCCTCGCCTGGGGCGTCGGCGGGCGTGAGGCGGCCGACGCCAAGCTCACCGCGTCCGTTCGCCAAGACGCCAGCGCCCTGTGGCCCCGCGCCGACGACGCCGCGCGGGTGCTCTTGCTGCGTCGCCTCGCCGCCGACCCTCACCCCGAGGCGCGGGCGGCGCTCTTGGCCCTCCGTGCCCAAGATCAGGTCTGGGCCGCGGAGCTAGACCGGGCGATTACGGCCCAAGCCCAGCTCAGCCCCCGGTGAGGAGCTTCTGCTCCAGATCGCGCCCGAGCTCCTGGGTGCGCTGAAACGCGGCGTCCACGGACTCGGTGACCACGGCGTGAAACCGCCCGTTCTTGAGCGCCTGGAGCGCCCGGGACGTGGTGCCGCCGGGGGAGGTCACGTCGTCGATGAGCTGGGCGACGTGGAGATCGTTGGACTGGCGGATCATCTCGGCGGTGCCCAACAAGGTGGCGAGCACGCTCTCGCGGGCGAGCTCCCGGGGCTGGCCGAGATACGTCGCGGCCTCCATCATCGCCTTCACGAACTCGGCGACGATGGCCGGGCCCGTGCCGCTGACCGCCGTGGCGCGGTCGATGTCGATCTCGTGCTCGACGTGCACCTGGCTCCCCATGCCCGAGAGCACGGCGCGCACACGGTCGGCGTCTTGGCCCTCCGCGCCCGTCCAGACGGAGATGCCCCGCTGAATGCGGCAAGGAAGGTTGGGCATGGCGCGGGCGACGCGGCCGTGGTCGAGGCCCTGGCGGATGGCCTTCATCGAGGCGCCGGCCACGATCGAGAGCACCTGCACCTCGGGGCGAAGGTGCCCACGAAGCTCGGCCATGACCTGGGCGAGGTTCTGGGGCTTCACGGCGAGCACGAGGAGATCGGCCTGGGCGGCGACTTCAGCGTTCTCGGCGACGACGTGGATGTGGTGCTCGGCCTGCAACGACACGCGGCGGCTGGGCTTGGGGTCTGAGGCGAGCACCCGATCTGGGGTGATCACACCTTGGGAGAGCACGCCGGAGATCATGCTCTCGGCCATGACCCCGGCGCCGACGAAGCCGAGGGTCCACTGTTGGGAAGACACGGTCTATCGCTCCACGAAGCGGGTGAGCGACACGTCTTGGTCGTTGAGGGTGACCGGCGGGTCGAGGAGCGTCCGGGAGAGCTCACGAAGCTCACCAGGACGCTTTTGTAGGGCCGCCATGTATTGAAGCTCTTGGCCCGCGTCCACAAAGCGGTGGGTGGCCAGACGCCCGACGAGGTGAACGCCCATCGCCGAGAGCGCCAGGGCCAAGGCGAGGTGGTTGGGGTGCCAGGGGCCGATCCACTCGGGATCGTAGTGGTGGAGGCGCCGCACACGGGCCGTTGACGCGTCAAGCTCCGGCAGACCCAAGGTCCGGACGGCGTCGGCGACGAGGCTGGCGAGATCACCGTCGGAGAGCGCGGCGCGGGGGTCATCCGCGGCGAAGGAGAGGTCCGCCACGACGACCCCGGCGAGCTCTACGTCATCAAAGAGCAGCTCCGGGCGGCTCAACCGGAAGAACGGCGCCGGGTCGGCGATGTGCAGCTCAGCGGGGAGATCCTCCCCTGCCCCGACACGACGCATGGCCACGGAGACGCGGTGGCGGCCGCGCAGGCGCTGGAGCTGCCAGCGGGGCCCCGTCGGCAGCGCGTCGCCCAAGAGGCCGCCGAGGGACTCCAGCGGCCCGGCGTACCACAGCTCGCCGTTCAGCTCGACCCGACCGTCCGCGGTGCGAAGCGTGTCCACCTTGCCGCCGCGCACCTCGATCGCCTCCAGGCGAACGCCCTGGTGCACCGCACGAATCTTGCGCCGCAACGACTTGAGCCCCTCCGCCGGGGTGCGGCCCAAGCCCACCCAGGAGTCCGGCGCGGGCACGCCGTGGTGAACCCGGGCCACGGAGACGTTGAGCTCTTCAGGATCGCCGTACCGCTGGCGGATGTAGGTGTTGTAGACCTGATCGTAGAGCACCTGACCGAAGAGGTGGTCCCCCCAATGGGCCACGGTGCGCCGCTCTTGGCCGCCGCCCATGAGGTCGTGCATCCGCGCCCGCGCCCGAACCCGGGCCATCTCGACGAAGGCGGGGACGAGCGCGTCTTTGGGCAAGAGCGAGGCGAGCTGTCGGCGGCGCATCGGCAAGGCCACGGTGACGCCGTTGCAGCGCAGCGCCATCGTGAGCCGCTCGGCGGGGATGACCGGCGCCTCGCCGTAGACCGCCGCGATCTCGGCCTGGCCCGCAGGGTCGGCCACGCCACGATCCTCGGGGAGCTCGGGGTGGGTGAGTCCACCGAGGGTCTCGGTGGGGTCGAAGAGCGTCGCGTCTTGCGCCGCCGCCGCCGCGCGCAGCCCCGCAGGGCCGCCGCCGATGATGATCCGGCTCATCTGACCTTCCTTCTCACGATGCTCGGGACTAGCCCCGACGCGGGACCCCGTTGCGCGCGCCGACAGTCGCAGGCGCACGGTGCTGGGGGCCGCGTGCGCTAAGATTCTCCTGTCTCAAGGCACAACGCAAACCAGGAGTCGTATGGAGTACCGCAACCCCAAGCCAACCGTAGACGTCATCTTGGAGACGAGCGCAGGCGTGCTCTTGATCCGGCGGCGCAACGAGCCTCAAGGGTGGGCCCTGCCCGGCGGCTTCGTGGACGAGGGGGAGCCTGTGGAGCGCGCCGCCGTGCGTGAGGTGCTGGAGGAGACCGGGCTCCACGCGACCCTCGATGAGCTGCTCTACGTCTACTCCGACCCCCGCCGTGATCCGCGCCAGCACACCCTCTCCGTGGTGTTCACCGGCCACGCCGAGGGCGCCCCCCAAGGCGGAGACGACGCCTCGGACGCCGCGTACTTCCCCCTCGACGCCCTGCCGTCGCCCATCGTCTTTGACCACGGGCAGATCCTCGCGGACTACCAGGTGTTTAAGGCGACGGGCGCGCGGCCCTCACCCCGACGCGCCCTCGGCGGCGGTTGACGGCGCCGGGCGGTACAGCCGCACGCTCGTGTCGCCGTAGTCACGACGGCGATCCTCGACGAGGCCGGGCGGGGCGTTGACCTCCCGGCGGCGCTCGTGCTCCAAGATCACCCAGCCCGTCGCCAGGGGGGCCACCGCCGCCAAGATGGGCTCCGGGTCCATGGCGTAGGGCGGGTCGAGGAAGATCAGCTCAAACTGACCGGCGCGGGGGAGGATCCCCGGGCATTGGCCCAGCCGCAGCTCGACCTCTTCGCTGAGGCCGAAGGCGTCGACGCTCTTCTTGAGCTCGGCGACGTTGGCCCGGCTGGACTCGATGATGAGCGCCTGGGCCGCGCCCCGTGAGATCGCCTCAAAGCTCAAGAGCCCGCTGCCGCCGAAGGCGTCGAGCACCCGCTGGCCGCGCAGATCTTGGCCGATCATGCTGAACAGGGCCTCCCGCACCCGCGCGGGCGTGGGCCGCACGCCGTCCAGAACCTTGCCGACCAAAGGCCGACCCCGCAACGAGCCACCGGTGATGCGCATCACGCCTCCTTCACTCTCCAGACCTCACAAGGTACCCCGGCGCGCACGAGCAGGTCATGCCAGGCGTGCTGCTCATCACGCAGGGTGTCGCCGGGGCCCTTCACCTCGGCCAGCAACAGCCCCGAAGGCACCGTCGCCGGGATCGCCTGAGGGAGCTCCAGGGCCTCTCCGGGGGCGATCACCAGATCGGGCAGGCCCCTCGCCGCCGACCAGCCCTCTCTGGCCAGCCGCCCCAAGATGAGCGCGAGGCCCGGGCCGCCGACGCCTGAGGCGACGCCCTGCAGCGTCTCGACGCTTGTGAGCGCCCAGGACACCCCGGCGAGGCGCTCGCCTTCCCTCGCCGCCCAGACCTCCGCGATCAGCCCCGGCCCATCACCGGCCTCAAGCTCTTGGAGACGCGCGTTGAGGGCTTCAGCGCGGCGCGCGGCGAAGGCGGGCGTGCCCAGATCCAGGGGCCCGTCGAGGGTCGGCACGGGCAAGGCGCCGTGGACGGGCAAGAAGTAGAGGTCGGCGAAGAGCAGGCCGAAGAGGGTCGTCCAGACCAGGTTCTCGCCGTGAAGGGCCAGTCGAGGGCGCAGGGCGTGGGTGACGGCGGCCTCGACGGGCAAGGCCGCGTCGAGCCACAGGGGCCTCGGGCCCTCTCCCGGCGCGCGCTTGAGCCAGAGGGTACGCTCCGGGGCGGCCTTGTCGGGGGGCGTCGAGCGCCAGTGGCCCCCGGCGCGGCGGGCGAGGCGGCGGCCGGTGCGCGCCAAGGTGAGGCGGCTGGCGGCGTCGGCGCGCTCCCAGACCTCAGCGCAGCGCGTGGCCCCCAGAGCGGGCTGGCCTGTGGCCTCCAGGGCCAAGGCGAGCCGGGCGGCGACGGGACCAGGCTCGGCGAACCCAAGTCCCAGCACGGCCTCGTAGAGCGCCACGGCCCGGGCGGGCTCGCCGGTGCGCTCCAAGGTGCGCGCCTCCTCCAGCACCAGGCGGGTGAGCAGGCGGCGGCGGTCCAAGGCGCGGTGCTGGGCCGGGCGAGGGGGGCAGGCCCGAAGCTCCTCCAGGATCGCCTCGGGCGGGCGCTCCCCGGCGACCAGGCGCGCGGCCTCCTCAAACCGCAGCAGCTCGTGCCGATTCAAGAACGGCGGCTCGGCGGGGGTGATCGGGTACTGGGCCCAGCGCGCGTGGCCGAGGCGCTCCAGCAGAAACGCCGAGCGGTCGCGCCATCGGCTGCGGAACCACAACAGCTCCAGGCGGCGCAGCAGGCCCTTACACGCCACCCGCGCCACGCTCACCCGCAGCCAGCCCCGGCGGGCGGCGAGGCGCTCGACGAGCAGCTCACGGCGGCCCCCGACCGGCAGGCCTTGGGCCCGGCAGACCTCCTTGAGCTCCTCGACGGTGAACGCCTCGGCGGCTTGGCGTGGGCTCACGACACGCTGGGCGAGATCAAGCTCCACGAGGGCGTCGATGGCGGCCTCGACGTCGGGCACGTCGGCGTAGACCAGGTGGTCTAGTCGGAAGACCTCGCCCTGGCGCCCGGCCATACGCGCCCAGAGCCGCCCTTCAGGGCCCGAGAGCGCGGCGAGGCGCGCGGACATCACCCGCTCCCCGGCGCTGAGCAGGCCGCCCGCGACGACGAGCGCCCCTTCGGCCACCCGGCGCACGTCGCCGAGGCTCCAGTCCCCGGGGTGAACCGGCGGCGCGTCGGCGGGCCCGTCGTGCCGGGTCACCCCTTCGCCGGTCAAGACGACACGCACGGGAGTCTCATCACCATGACCGCACGCAAAACCAAGATCGTCGCCACCCTCGGCCCCTCCTCACGCCCGCCGGAGGTGCTCAAGGAGCTGGTGGACGCCGGTGTCGACGTGTTCCGGCTGAACTGCTCCCACGGTGAGCCCGACTCCATCCGCCGCGACATCGCCCACGTCCGCCGCGCCGCGCGGGCCGCCGGGCGCCACATCGGCATCTTGCTCGACCTCCAGGGCCCGAAGATCCGCACCAGCCGCATGAAGGAGCCGCTCCAGCTCAAAGAGGGGGACATCCTGGAGGTGGTCATGGACGATCGGCTCGGGGAAGGACGGCGCTGCGGCACCACCTACACCGCCATGGCCGATGATGTCACCCTCGGCGATCGGGTGCTGTTCGCCGACGGCGCGCTCTCGGGCCGCGTCTCCGCCGTGCTCCGCGACGTAGACCCCAAAGAGGTCCACATCAAGATCGAGGACGGCGGGGCCCTGGGCTCCAACAAAGGCATCAACCTGCCCGGCGTGAACGTGAGCGCGCCGTCGATCACCGAGAAGGATCTCATCGACTTAGAGGCCGGGGTTCAGGCGGGCGTGGACTTCGTGGCGCTCTCGTTCGTGCGCCGCGCCGCCGACGTGCTCAAGCTCAAGACCCACCTCGCGCGCCTGGGCGAGCCCGGGATGCCGATCATCGCCAAGATCGAGAAGCCCGAGGCGCTCACGAACATCTCGGAGATCCTCGCGACGGTGGACGGCATCATGGTCGCCCGCGGCGATCTCGGCGTCGAGGTGGCCTTAGAGACGGTGCCCGTGCACCAGAAGCGCCTCATCCAGAGCGCCAACCGCGCCGGGGCCCTGGTCATCACCGCCACGCAGATGCTCGACTCCATGGAGCGCAACCCCTCGCCCACCCGGGCCGAGACCACCGACGTCGCCAACGCGATCATCGACGGCACCGACGCCGTGATGCTCTCCGGCGAGACGGCGAACGGCCTCTACCCCCTCAAGGCCGTGCGGGTGATGGACAAGATCGCCCGCGAGGTGGAGCGCTCGCCCTTCCTCAAGCCCGTCACCCCCGAAGACCTGCCGGTGAACGCCGGCCCCGCGGCGCTCATCGCCCGGGCGGCCGCCGTGCTCGTCTCCGATGTTCCCCGGCCCTTGGTCGTCTTCACCTGGTCGGGCCAGTTCGCCATCGCCGTGTCCAAGGGGCGCCCGCGCTCCCGCATCTACGCGCTCACGGCGTCGAGCCGGGTGTGTGACCGCCTCACCTTGGCCTGGGGCGTCACCCCGGTGCAGGTGCCTGTGGTGAAGAGCACGGACGAGCTCATCTCCGTCGGCGAAGACGCGCTCTTAGAGAAGGGCTACTTGGAGCCTGGGGACGAGATCGTCGTGCTCGCCGGCACGAGCCCGATGCGCGGCACCACAAACACTCTGCGCGTCTACACCGTCGGCACGGGCTGAGCCCCGGGGCCACCTCAGCGGCTCGCCTCCTCCGTCGCCGTGCACAGCGCCTCGCCGCAAGGATGCCGCACCACCCCCGGCGCCCCCGCCGCGAAGAAGCCTTCGGCTTGGGTCATCGCGCTGTCCCAGGTGCGTGGGGTCTCGTGCGCCCCGGTGCGCTCCGCCGGGCGGTTGGTGTTCGCCGGGGCCGGAAGCTCCGGGTCAAACTGGGCGATCACCCCGCCGCGCACCGCGCCTTCGGCCCGGCTCAAGCCAAAGGGCTCGGTGACCGACGGCTGCAAGAGCGCCCAGCCCGCGCTCCGGGCGTAGAGCTCGCTCGCCGAGTTCACGAGCACGTCGTCGTTGACGGCCTCCTGCAGCAAGGTCGGCGTGTCGCCCCAGTCGTGGATGTAGGAGATCGGGTCCACGGTGTCCCACAAGAGCTGGCTCGCGGCGAAGGCGAGCTGGCGCTCGGCCGGGTCCTCCATGGTGTCGGCGACGAGGCCCTCAAACTGTCCCCAGGCGTTGCTGCGCTCCAGCAAGGTCGACCAGCCCGCGCCGCCGACGTGTAACAGGGCGGCGTCTACCCCCTCCATCTGGGTGACCGCGACCCCGCCGAGCACCGAGCCCGCGCTCACCCCATAAAAGTAGAGCTGGGACGGGTCGGCGAGGCCCTCAAACAGCGGGTCGTCCATCAGGCCGCCGGTCTGCACCAGGCGAGAGAGCGCGACGTTGTTGGCGACCCCTTGGGTGATTCGTTCGGTCAGCTCGTTGAAGGTGCCGTAGTCGTTCGCCACCCAGATCGCGTCGGGGAGGTCTTTCGCGGTGAGTCCACGCCAGGTCGTCGCCACGACGATCACGCCGAGGCGGTCCATCAGCTCGACGAAGCCGTGTGGATCGTCGAGGTCCGCCAGAAAGTTCTGCGGATCGGTCAACAGGCCGTGGCCGAAGATCAACACCGGCACGCTGCCCGGCGCGGCGTCACGCACGGACTCGGGGATGTGCACGAACAGGCTGGCGTTCGTCTCGCCGACGACGGTGGGCACCACGCCGCCCTCGTCCACAGCGGCCCAGCGCAGCTCGTCCTCTAGCCAGCTCGTCGTCGTGAACGTGCCCTCGGCCTGAATCCAGGCCCCCGGGGGCAAGGTGTCTCCGGCGTCGGTCGTTTTGACGCGGCTCAAGTCCCACTGGCTCGGCGTCTCTAAGGCGTTGATCATGCCGCGCAGGGGCGCGGTGCCGTCGCCGACGGGGTACTCCCAGGCCAGCGCGATCTCCTCGGGGTTCATCCCGGCCTGGCCGAGCTCGTAGAGCAAGGCGCGGGTGCGCACCCCCCAATCGCCCGAGGTCCAGGGGTCGTCGCCCCGGGCGAGGCGGTCAAAACGCCGCGTGCGGGGGGCGGCGGCGGTGGTGACCACGACGGCGACGCGGTGGCCCGGGGTCATCGCGACGGCGGGGCGAATCAAGAGCGCGCGGCGGTCCTCGTCGTCGAGCGCGTCGGGGTGGGCGTCCAGCTCCGCGTAACAAGGCAGCTCGACGCCGTCGGTGAGGTCGTACAGGCGCACGCTGCCCTCGCCGCGCACGCCAGGATACGGCGGAAGCGCAGACTCCTTGACGCCATCGATCAGGAGCACCGCGGTCTGCACCGTCGAGAAGCCGTCGCGCCAGTTCAGGCGCTCGACGGCCCACGGGCTGCCCCCGTCGTCTTCAGGCACCTGGGGCAAGGCGCCTTGAGGGATGTTCAGCGCGCCGTCCTCGGCGATCAAGCCGACGCTTGGGAACGGCCACAGCGCGCCGTCCCCGGTGAGCCCTGCGTCCAGGCCGTCGTCGGTGGCGACACATCCGAGGAGGCTGAGGAGGAGGACCATACACGCTCCGGCGGGTGGCGCCGCTGGGCCTTAGAGCCAGCGGCTGAGGTTGATCTCCCGATCCTCGATGAAGGTGCCCATCGTCTGCTGCGACGAGAGGACCACGGAGAGATCGTACAGGCGGCGGGGGTCGTTCATGATGTCCTCCCGCAGGCGGGCGCGGGCGGCCTCAAACTCGGCCCCGGTGTCGCGCTCCTCAGAGACGCGGAGCTGCTCCTTCACCTTCTCGCGCAGCTCGTCTTCACAGCTTGGCACCTCCAGGCAGCGGAGCGCGGCGACGCCGTACACGCCGAACACCTCTCGGCTGGAGTCCCCGTAGGTCTCGTCCATGCCGTGGGGGATGAACACCAGGCGGCCGCCGTCGCTGGGGTCGGAGTAGACGTGGCAGTCGTCGCCGGGGCTGGAGTAGGGGTAGGAGTCGAACTGGCCGACGACGATCTCCGCCGCCCAGAAGTCGAGGAACCTCGACCAGTTGAGGTAAGGCTCCGCCGCCTCGATGGCCCGCTCCCCCGGCAAGGCCAGGGCGCTCGCCAAGCTGACCAGGAGCGCGCGGTCGTCTTCGCCCTCCTCCAGATCGAAGCCGTCGAGGTAACCCACCTGGAAGTCTACGTCGGCCAGCTCCCACATCGGGCCATCGGGCTCGTCAAACCATCGCTTCAAGAACTGTTTATCGACGGTCTCGATGAAGGCGTAGAGGCTGTAGGGCTCGCCGTTGAGGTGAATCCAGGCGTGGCCCGTGCGGGCGGCGGGGAGGTCCAGCAGGCGAAAGTGGCGGTAGCTCATCCACTCGTGCAGGTAGGTCGCGTCGCTCACGAGGTTGTTGAAGGTGAGGCTGCGCAGCCCATACAGCTCTTGATCCTCGACGTACTCGTCGAGCTTGATCTTGAACGCGGCCTTCTGCGAGATCGGCAAGAAGGAGTTCTCCCCTTTGAGGCGCACGCCGACCTGATCGAAGCGCAGGTCCCCAAAGGTGAGCGCGCCCTCGACGTAGGTGTCGGGATCCTGCGCCAACGCCGCGATGGCGGCCTCGCTCAGCTCCAGCTCAAAGATCGGCACCGTCTCGCCCGCGAAGAGCTGCTCGATGGGATCTTTGACCCCCGGCACCACCTCGACCTCGTCCTCTTCGCCCGTCTCTTGTGGCGGCGCGGTCTCCTCAAGGGGGCGCGCCGTGTCGAAGAACGGGAGCTCGATGTTGCCCGATGAGCAGGCGAAGAGGGCGAAGAGGAGGTTCATGTGCCGTCTCCGTTGGTCGCGCCCGGCGTCGGGGCGTCGGTGATGGCCCAGGTCGCCCCGCCGTCGGGGAAGCGCGCGGCGGACTGGTCCGTCGTCTGGGCTTGGTAGGTGAGCTCGTCTACGGCCACACCCTCGGGGGTGTAGAGCGCGAGGTCTTCGCCGTCGCTGCTGAGCTTAAACGCGAGGTGGTCGTCGCCGTCGAGGATGTCGTCATCGGCCCACAGCAACACGAAGCCGCCGGCGGGGATGCTGATCGCGCCCAGGACGTGCTTCTCAGTGTTCGCGAGGTCGTCGGTGATGAACCAGCCGCTCAGGTCTACGGCGGCGTCGGTGGCGTTGTACAGCTCGATCCAGTCGCCAAACCCGCCCTCATCATCAGCGATGATCGTGGCGTTGGAGGCCATGAACTCGTTGATGAACACCGCCGGGGCCTCGTCGGGGGTTCCCGTGTCGTCGCCACCGCCGCCGGTGTCGTCGGTGGAGGTGTCGGAGTCGTCGGTGGTGGGCTCCTTGTCGCCGCAGCCGGGCGCGGCGACGGCGATGGAGAGGGCGAGAGCGGCGAAGAGCGTCGTCTTAAAGGGCATCAGGGCCTCCGTGCGCGCCCATGTCGGCGCGAGAACCGTCAGGATCGACCCGCGAGGGGTCTCCCGCGTCCTTCGCCGGGCTGAGGCTCTGCAGGGTGAAGTCCCCGGAGGCCGGATCGGTGAGGAGCGGGTCGGCGCTCAAGTTACCCGAGCCGAGCGGGGGGCTCCAGGTCCCGCTCGACGTGGCGTCAAACACGAGGCTGTAGGTGAAGCTCGCCGCCTGGCAGCCGCTGGCGGAGAGGCCCGCGCCGTTGTCGGCGAAGATCGTGTCCTGCACGCTCACCGCGCCGCAGTTGATCAGCACGAGCCCGGCGCCTTGGTTGCCCCAGCTCGTCACGTTCTGCAGCGCGCTCACGGCCCCTTCGCCCAGGGTGATCCCGTCACCGTCACTCGCGGTGACCACGCTCGCCCGCAGGTTCAGGCGGCCGACCTGGCTGTAGATCCCGGCGCCTAAGGTGGCGCGGTTGTCGTCGAAGACGCTGCGCAGGACGGTCACCGTCTGGGGGTTGTTGTCGGCGCGTAGGCCGCCGCCTTCAGACGCGGTGTTGTCGTAGAAGACGCTGTCCTTGATCACGAACGGCGCGGTGTTGTCTTTGGAGTTCAGCCCGCCGCCCCGAGCGGCCGTGTTGTCCTCAAAGACGCAGGCCACGACGTCGCTGTTGTCGTTGTCGAGCTCCATCCCGCCGCCCGCGTCGCCGGTCTGGTTGCCGATGAAGGTGTTGGCGCTGAGCTGGCTCTTGGAGTGGCTGAGCTTGGCGCCGCCGCCGTCGTCTGCGGCGCGATTATTGATCAGCACGTTGTCGTGGATGTTTCCTTGGCTCACGTACAGGCGCAGGCCCCCGGCGTCGTCCCCGGCGACGTTGTCCTCAAAGCGGCTCTCGCTCACCTCGCTCGTCGTGTAGTTGAGGTAGGCGCCGCCGCCGTCGCCGGAGGCGGTGTTGCCCTCAAACACGCTCTCGGTGATGAGGCCGCCGCTGTTCAGGGTGTACAGCCCGCCGCCGCAGCCCTCGGAGACGTTGTCGGTGATGGTAAGGCCACGAAGCTCGCCGCGCCCGCTCACCCAGAGGCCGCCGCCGCCGCCCAAGGCGCCGTTCCAGGTCAGCTCGCCGGGGCTCGCGGTGTTCTGGGTGATCTCGCTGTCGACCACGTCGAAGGTGCCGCCGCTCACGGCCACACCGCCGCCCTCGACGGCGCTGTTCTCGGTGAGCACGCTGTCGCGAAGCTCGCCGGTGCAGCGCGAGAGGTAGGCCCCGCCGCCTTGGCCGCTGGCCATGTTGCGTTGCAGCACGAGGTTGACCAAGGTGACGCCGCTGGAGACCGCGCTCACACCGCCGCCGTTGGTCCCGACGCCGCCCTCCACAGTGAAGCCCTCGACGGTGAGATCGGCGCAGCCCAAGGCCAAGATCACCGGCCCCGCGCCGCCGCCGTCGAGGATCGTCACCTCGGGGCCCTCCAAGGCCAACAAGCGCAGGCTGCGGGCCTCCAGACGCAGGTTCTCGGTGTACCGGCCAGGGCAGACCGCCACGGTGAAGCCCTCAGGCGCCGCGTCGATGGCCTCTTGCACCACCCCATAGGCGCCGTCGCACACCCGGACGTCATCGGCGAGGCCCGAGCAGTCCTGATCGACGCCGTCCGCCGCCTCGCCTTCGTCTCCGCCGGGGAAGCTCGTCGGGTCGGCGTCATCGCAGTCCTCGTCCGCGGGGCTGCCGTCGCCGTCCTCGTCATCCGGGCGCGGATCAGGCGAGTCCTCGTCGGGGGTCTCGCTGTCGCGCTCGGTCGCCGTGTCGAGGCCGGAGTCATCGCCCAGCTTAATCGCCGAGTCACAGGCGGAGAGCGCGAGCAGGGTCAGCAGCGGGGTGAACATAGAGACTCCGTCACAGGGGGG
>JBEAVX010000157.1:0-5162 GCA_041160755.1 Pseudomonadota bacterium | reverse complement strand
GGGCAGGAGCTTGAGGGTGTCGATGGCCTCCCGTCACTGGGCGACCCTGGTGCTCGTCGCCCGGGGCGAGGCCCCCTTGGGCGAGGCCCTGGATCAGCTAGAGAGCGAAGACCGCGAGCTGCGCCAGCAGGCGGCCTGGGCCATCGGCGAGCGCCTGCAGCGCGACGCCAACCCCGACCGCCGCGAGGCGAGACAGGCCCGCGCGGCCCTCGTCCGCGCCTTGGGTGACCACGAGGACGGCGTCGCCGTCGCCGCCGCCCGGGCCTTGGCGCTCTGCGGCACCCCCGAGGAGCTCCCCGCCCTGAGCGCCCGCCTCAACGACGAGTCCATCGGCGCCCGGGTCGAGCTGGCGGCGGCGATGTACACGATCCTCGCTGGGGGGGGGGTGGGGGGCTAGGTAGACTATGCCTTCCACTCGATAGAATCGTTGGTTAGGGTTGGGCGACGAGGTGCGCGTGCGTATCGCCATCGACTTCAACATTGATGAGACCGTCAACTCTGTCTACATGCTCTCCAGCAGGGTTCAGCCGCTGTTTGTCCTTCGAGACGCTCCCCACTCGACGCGCGAGAACATCGAGGTTGACCTGAGCGCCTGTGACTATTTTGGCCCCGTTGGTGTCGCCATTCTTTGCCTGCTCATCAAAGACCTCAGGGCCGCCGGGCATACCGTCGGCGTCATCCCTCCTGTGCGACCCAAGCTCAAAGCGTACGCCGAATACTCTGGGTTCGCCGAGCTGTGTTGGGGAGGCCCACCCCCGAGCTTTGATCACCCGCGGAATGAGACCACGCCGATCGTGTTCGCCACCCAACGCCGCGACAGCGAGATCCGTCGAGTGGTTCAGCTCGTTCAGCGCCACTCCGCGATGAACGATGACATGATCATCTCGTTGCAGGCGCTCCTCGGCGAGCTGCTCATGAACATTCAAGACCACGCTGGAGCCGAAGGCGTCATGACGGCCCGCTGGTTCCCTTCAGACCAGACGGTCCGTATTGTGGTCGCTGACCTGGGAATGGGCCTCAAGAACACCCTCTCGCGAAGCTACAGCGTTCGTTCTGATCGCCACGCGATCGAACTTGCGCTGAGCAACCGAACGAGCAGCAGATCACAGTCACGCAATCTGGGCGAGGGGCTCCCGCTCGTCCACACGATGATGACACGAAACCAAGGTGACTTGATCTTGGCCTCCGGTGATGCGATCTTCTCGCTGATCGGCCAAGGACGTAGTCCCACAACGAGGCTGGGCGCCCTCGGCCCTCAAACCACTCTGCCTGGAACGCTCTGTGCGCTCAAGTTCCGAATCGACCATGACCTCTACGACGACGACAGCAACGACGATGAAAGTGGCGCCCTCGAATGGTGAGCAAGCACAGGAGCCCAACATGACCACGCTGCGCGTCGTCGACTACTTGGACGAGCTGACCGCCCTCGGCCCCGAGCAGGCGCCGCCCGTCGCAGAGGCTGTCCTCGACGCGCTCCAGCACGGTGAAGTGGAGCTGACCTTCGCCGGGGTTCAAGGGGTCACCACGGCCTTCACGAACAACCTGCTCCTGCTCATCTTCGCGGAGCACTCGCTCGACGCGCTGCGTGGGAGGCTGCACTTCAGGTTCGGTTCTCGGCTTCATCGCGAGACCCTCGATCGCTCCATGCGCGCCCTCAAGGAGCTGAAGTCCTCCCCCTAAGGTGTTACCCTCTCCGCGCCTCGCCACCGGAGGGAACCGTGCCCCGTCTGCTCCTCGCCCTCAGCCTCCTCGCCGCCTCGACGGCCTGCTCTAGCGTCAACGGCACCGTCGATGGGGAGACCACCCCGATCACCTCGACGTACATGCTGCAGGACGACGACTACTTCGGCGACGACGGCGTGATCCTCCTCGTGCTCAGCGGCGGCGGGCTCAACTGTGAGCAGATGGATGAGCTCCTGGAGGAGCTTGAGGACGCCGACGACAACGACGAGAAGGCCGAGCTTTGGCAGGAGTACCTCCCGCAGGACTTCTGGGAGTGGCGCATCACCCTGCGGGTGGACGACGTCGATGATGACCTCGGCGGCGACGAGATCGAGGGCACGGAGTGGACCGACCTCGTCAACGACGACGATCAGCTCTCGGCCTTGGCGATCCACTACACCGACTGGCCCGATGAGGACAGCTTCTCGTGGTGGGGCTGGCTCACCGGCGACGCCACGGACTACTACGAGGTCTACCGCTCGGACGAAGGCGTCGCGCGCATCAGCGGCCACACGCCCAACGAGTCGATCCGGGGCAGCTTCGAGACGGAGATGGTGGACGCCGACGGCGACGACGAGGGGGAGGTCTCGATCAACTTCTCCACCTCCCGCTGCTCGTCGTTGGACAACCACTACCTCTAGCCCGGCGGCACGAGCATCAAGGGGCCTTCAGCGGCGGCCTGGGCCTCGGCCTCGGTCAAGGCCCCGGCGCGGACCATGTTCTCCAGCACCCGGCGCATCGCCTCTCGGGGCGGCTTGTCCCGCAGGTACCAGCGCTCGTAGCCGTCTTTGGGCGACGGCAGCAGCAGCGCCAAGAACACGGCCTCGGCGGGGGTGAGGTTCGTGGGCGACTTCAAGAAGTACCGCTCGCAGGCCGCCTGAACGCCCCAGAGCTCAGGGCCCAGCTCGACGACGTTCACGTAGAGCTCCAGCACCCGGTCTTTGCCCAGGGCCTCATCGAGCTCCAGGGCCAAGAGCAGCTCACGCAGCTTGCGGACGAGCGTGCGCTCACCGCTGAGGAAGAGGTTCTTGGCGAGCTGTTGGGTGAGGGTCGAGCCCCCACGCACCACCTCCCCAGCGGCCTGGTTCGCGGCGAGGGCCTCCAGGACGGCCTCGGGGTCGTAGCCGTCGTGTCGGAAGAACGCGGCGTCCTCGGCGGCGATGATCGCCGCGGGGAAGTACGGGCTCACCATCCTCAGGGGCACCCAGCCCGGCGTGCCCTCGCCGACGGGGCGCAGGCCGCCGTCCAGACGCCGCACCTCGACCCGGCCGCCGCGCAGCGCGTCGAGGCCCTGAACGGCGCCGGCCACGCGCAGGTTTGAGAAGCGGGGGGTGATCGTCCAGGCCCGAGACGGCCAGGAGGCGGTCATCGTGGCGCCTAAGGTGCCGTCGAGCTCGGCGCGGCGAAGCTCCGGGACCAGGGGCGCGAAGGGGCTCAGCACCACGGCGGCGGGCTGGTCGGTCATCTCGACGAGAAGCTCACAGGCCGGGGGCGCCGGGCAGCGCAGAGTGAGGTCGGCATCCGGGCCGCCCCGAACGACGAGGCGCCCCCGGGCCTCTTCGCGCGGATCCCCGGAGAGGCTCAGGCGCACCCCACGCAGCGGCAGCGGCTCGGCGGCGATGAGCGGGTGGTTGAGGGTGAGGGCCTCGGCCTCGACGGTGAGGCGCGGCGGATCCGAGAGCGTCAGCGTGAGCGCGGCCTCCCCTTGAAGCTCGGCGATGGGCGAGGCCACGGTGACGTTCAGCTCAGCGCGGGCGCCGTCGGGGCCAGGCAAGGTGAGCTGCCCGGCGTCGCCGACCAAGGCCCCCTCACCGCCCAAAAGGCGCCCGGCGAGGCCGTCCACGAGCAGGCGCTCCCCGGCGTAGAGGCCCAAGGAGTCCACGTCGATCGTCCACTCTTTGAGCCGCGCCGCCCGGCCCTCGCCGCCTCCGCCCCCTTCACCGCCGCTCTGGGCGAGGGCCAAGGCGTCCACCTGGGCGCGATGAACGGTGATCCCCTTGCCGCTGAGGTCCACGGACACCCGCTCGGCGCTGAACCCCGGCCCGGTGACGGCGTGAAACGTGCGCGTCGTCAGGCCCCGGTCGAGCCCTTGCCAGCGCAGTCCTTGGCGCTTCAAGCCCCGCAGGGCCTCCCGCTCGGCGAGACCCACCGCCAGGAGCGCGACGACCAAGACGCCGACCAAGGCGAGGCCCAGGCCGCGCCGGGTCATGGCTCAGGCACCAACAGGACCGGGCAGTCGGCGTGCTCGGCGATGCTCTCGGCGCTGCTGCCCCAGGCGAAGCGCACGATCGCCGGGGCCGTCGCGTGGCCGACGATGAGCAGGTCCGCGCCTTGGGCGGCGGCGACCACACCCGCGACGGCGCTCTCGGCCACGCCCACCTCAAACTTCACCCGCTGGCCGCCCCCGGCGCCGGGCTCCAGGAGCTCGCCGACGTGGCCCTCAAGGGCCGTGAGCAGCTCATCGGCGCTGCGCTCGGTCTCGGGGGAGTAGACGTGGACAAACCGGAGGCTCGCCTCGACGGCGCGGGCCAAGGACGCGGCGAGGTTCACCGGGCCGGGGCCGTGCAGCTCCAAGGCGCAGCAGAGCGCGCGGAGGCCCAGAAACTCCTGGCGACCGGCGACGAGCACCGGGCAGCGGGCGTGGCGGATGACCCGCCGGGTGTTCGAGCCGAGCACGAGGCCCGCGAGGGCCCCGGCGCCGGTGTGCCCGACGATGATCAGGCTCGCGGCGCCGTTGGAGCGGCCTACGGCGTCGTCGATGTCGCCCTCGACGAGCTCCAGACGCGCGTGAACGCCGTCTTCACGCAGGCCATCCACGATGGGCGCCAAGACCCGGGCGGCTTCAGCGCGGTCCTCGGGGGAGTGGCTGGCGTAGGTGAGGCTGAGGTCGGCGTCGCAGGCCAAGGCCAAGGCCCGGGCGATGGGCAAGGCGGCGTGGGCGCGCTCGGAGAGGTCGGTGAGCAGGCGGAGATGGGAGAACATGCCCGCAAGGTTAGCTTAATCGGCTCAAGGAGTCCCCATGTCTACGCCGCTCACCCACATCGACGCCCAAGGGAACGCCCTCATGGTGGACGTCGGCGACAAGCAGATCACCGCCCGAGAGGCCATCGCGGAGGGCTTCATCACGCTCTCGCCCGACGCCTACGACACGCTCTGCGCCGGGCGGCTCAAGAAGGGCGACGCCTTGGCGGTCGCCCAGCTCGCGGGCATCTCCGCCGCCAAACGGGCCGCCGAGCTCATCCCCCTGTGCCACCCCATCCCCTTGACCGGCGTGAAGGTGCTCGTCGAGCCTGCGGGGGCGCAGAGGGTGCGCGCCTGGGCCCGCGTTCGCTGCGACTGGCGCACGGGCGTAGAGATGGAGGCGCTCACCGCGGTCACCGCCGCGCTGCTCACCGTGTACGACATGGTCAAGGCCATCGACAAGGGCCCGGTGATCGGCC
>JBEAVX010000152.1:0-2591 GCA_041160755.1 Pseudomonadota bacterium | reverse complement strand
GAGGCCAACATCACCTCAAAGAGCTTGTCGACGATCTTGGAGACCGCGAAGACCTCCTTCTCATCGGTGCAGATGACGTTGTTGTCGAAGCTCGCCCCGGCGACGATGCCGCGCCCGGCCTGCTCGATGTCCGCCGTCTCATCCACGACCACGGGCGGGTTGCCCGGCCCGGCGCAGATCGCCTTCTTGCCGGAGTTCATCGCGGCCTTCACCACGGGGCCGCCGCCGGTCACGACGATGAGGCGCACGCCGGGGAACTTCATCAGCTCGTTCGCCGAGTCGATGGTGGGGCTGGCCACGGCGCACATGATGTCGGACGGGCCGCCGACCTCGACGCTCGCGCGGTTGATGAGGTCGATGCAGTAGGCGCTCACCCCTTTGGCGGAGGGGTGGGTGTTGAACACCACCGTGTTGCCGCCGCTGACCATCCCGATGCCGTTGTTGAGGATGGTCTCCGTGGGGTTGGTGCACGGCGTGATCGAGCCGATGACGCCGTAGGGCGCCCGCTCCATCAAGGTGAGGCCGTCGTCGCCTGTCCAGGCCGTCGTCTCCAAGATCTCCGGGCCCGGCGTCTTGTGGATGACGAGCAGGTTCTTCTTGATCTTGTCGTCGATGCGGCCGAGGCCCGTCTCTTCGCGGGCCATGCGCGCGAGGTTGTGGACGTCCTCACCGGCGCGGCGGCGGATGTTGGCGACGATCTCCCGGCGCTTCTCCAAGGGCAGGTGGATGAGGAGCTGCTGCGCCGTGCGCGCGGCGGCGACGGCGTCGGAGACGGTCTTGTACACGCCGCGAGGGTCTTTGGGGATCTCGCCGCGCGGCCGAACGTCCCCGGCGCGCACCCGCTTGAGCACCTGATCGACCAACGCGAGCATCTGATCGTCGCGGAGCTGCATCAGACGTCGTCCTCACTCGCGGGGAACGCGGGGTTCTTGTTGTAGACGAGGCCCTCGGGGCGGTGGATGGTGTCCACGATCGCCATGATCACCGCGTCCACGGGCCGGCCCTCGGTCTGGGCGGTCTGCCGGGCGCTTGAGCCCGAGGCGTAGAGCACGACCTCCCCGACGCCCGCGCCCATGGCGTCGGCGGCGACGACGAAGGCGTCTTTGCCCTCTAAGGACAGGCTGAGATCCTGCACCAGATACAGGCGCAGGCCCTCTAGCTTTGGATCCTTCTGTGTGGCCACGAGCGTGCCCACGACACGGCCCAGCTTCATTCCGCCTCCAAGGTGACGAGGAGCGCCCTAGCTCACTCGCCCTTCTTGGCGCCGCGGCCCAAGGGCAGGATCTCGTCGATGTTCGCGTGGGGACGCGGGATGACGTGCACGGAGACCAGCTCACCGACGGCCTGGGCCTGGCGGGCGCCGGCCTCGGTGGCGGCCTTCACCGCCGCGACGTCGCCGCGAACGATGGCGGTGACGTAGCCGCCGCCGATCTTCTCGAAGCCGACCAGCTCGACCCGCGCGGCCTTCACCATCGCGTCGGCGGCCTCGACCATGCCGATGAATCCTTTGGTTTCGATCATGCCGAGCGCGTCAGCCATTGGAGACTCCCTGAGAGTTGTACGAAGAGCGGTTGAGTTTCTGAAGAGACTGGAGGGGTTGTGGGGCGAGGCGGCGCGGATCAGGCGCCGGACATCGCCTCGATGGCGGCCACGGCGGCGGCGGCGGCGGCGTCGATCTCGGCCTCGCTGCCTGCCATCCACAGCCGCCCGAAGGCGCCGAAGGGCTGGAGGCTCACGAGGTTGACGTTCGCGGCCTTCTCGGCCTCGTTCGCCGCGAGGACGGCGTAGGCCGCGGGCTCGGTCTCCAAGATGAAGAGCGACTGCCCGGGGATGAGCATCATGCCCTGCCGGTTGCGGTTGATGAGCTGGGCCTGGTAGGGCTCGACCGCGCGGATGATCTGGTTGGAGACCACCTTGGGCTTGATGCGCTGGGTCTCGCCGACGTTCAGGTGCTTGAGGATCGCCGCGCCTGCGGCCATCACCTCGCCCTTGTCGTCGTGGTGGACCTCCAGGAGCCCAAACGCGCGCTCGACCACCTGGACCGCAGGGGTGGCGCGCGTCGCCTTGAGGGCCACATCAGTGACCCGGTTGATGAGCATTCCCGGCGCGATCTCGACCCACAAGGACGCTTGGCCCGCCAGCGGCAAGAAGCCACGGCAGGTCGTGCCCGTGAAGGCGGCGAGCTGAGGTTGGAGCGCGTCGAGGAAGACGTAGCCGCGAAGGGTGACGGACATAGACTTCACGATCAGGGGAACATCAGACCTACCGCGTGTGTGGGCGAGCCGTCAAGTCTTTGAGTCAGAACCCGCGAACCGTTGACTTCAGCGCGCCGCTAATGGTAGCGGTGATCACGCGCCAGGCCGCCAAGAAGGGAGGTGTCATGCGCGCTCGGTTCCTGATCACGTTGTGCTCTGCTCTGCTCCTCCTGACCGCGTGTCCGGAGACGACCCCGCCTGAGGCGACGCCGGGCGGCGACGCCACCGGCGCAGGCGCGCCCGGTGAAGGTGGCGCGCCCCCGCCAGAAGGCGCCGCGGGCCCCATGGGCAAACGACCCGAGGAGGCGCGTTTCACCGTCGTCGAGGGTGAAGGGG
>JBEAVX010000125.1:0-6261 GCA_041160755.1 Pseudomonadota bacterium | reverse complement strand
GCCAGGCGATGTACCTCGTCGTCGTCGGCCAGGTCGCCGTGCTCAAAGAGAGCCGCGAGATCATCCGCCTGGGCACCGGGGCCAACTTCGGCGAGATGTCGCTCCTCGATGAGCCCCAGCGCAGCGCCACGGTGCAGGCCGTGGACGACCTGCGGGTGCGTGAGGCGGGCTCAGACCCTCTGCCCGACGGCGTCACCGCCCGCCTCGTCGGCACGGCCCGGGCCAACGGCGCCCGGCACGACCTCGCGGTCACCATCATCGACCTCGGCTTCGACCCCGCCCGTGGCCAGGCCGCGAGCGGCGGCCGCCTCCAGACCCTCGCCCGCATCCCGCTCTTCGCCTACTGCACCGAGCGTGAGCTGTTGGGCATCGCTGGGGTCACGCGCCCTGTGCGGTTCCGCGCCGGGCAGCGGGTGTTCTCTGAAGGAGACCCTGGCCAGGCGATGTACCTCGTCGTCGTCGGCCAGGTCGCCGTGCTCAAAGAGAGCCGCGAGATCATCCGCCTGGGCACCGGCGCCAACTTCGGCGAGATGTCCCTGCTCGACGAGCCCCAGCGCAGCGCCACGGTGCAGGCCGTAGACGACACGGAGCTGCTGGTCATCACCCGCGACGCCTTCTTCTCTCTGCTGAAGCGTGACCCGACCTTGGCGGTGAAGGTCCTCTGGAACATGCTGCTGCGAATCTCCGCCAACCTGCGCGCCACCTCTGAGGCCCTCGCGCAAGCGACGGGACGCGCCAAGAACCCCGAAGGCCACAACGGATGAGCGAGCGTGAGCTGATGGTGCAGGCCTGGGCGACCTCCGATCCAGGCCGGGTGCGCAAACACAACGAGGACTCTTGGCTCATCGAGCCTGAGCTTGGCCTGTACATCGTCTGCGACGGCATGGGCGGGTTCAAGCGCGGCGACGTGGCGTCGGGGCTGGCCTGCTCGGTCATGCGGGAGACCGTCGCCGCGGGCAAACGATCGCTCACCCTCCACAAGGCCCAGCGCAGCGCCGCCACCACGGCGGCCGTCGAGGCGCTCCTGCGCAACGCCGTGCAGCGCGCCTGCGAGGAGATCTACCAGGCGTCGAGCGCCTTGACCGGCGACGGCGGGCGCATGGGCACGACGCTGGACGCCGTGCTGCTCGTCGGCAACCAGGCCTTCACGGCCCACGTCGGCGACGGCCGCATCTACCTCATCCGCCAAGGCGAGGCGCACCAGGTCACCGAGGATCACTCCTTGGTGCAGCAGCAGGTGCGTGAGGGCCTGCTCACCCCCGACCAGGCGCGCAAAGCCCGCAACAAGAACGTCATCACCCGGGCCTTGGGCGTGTTCCCCTCGGTGCTCGTCGACCTGCTGAGCGTCGATCTCGGCCCCGGCGACGCGCTCCTGTTGTGCTCGGACGGCCTGCACAACTACCTCGGCGCTGAAGACCTCCTCGGCCCCGTCGCCACGGGCAACGGCGGCACCGAAGAGCTCGTCGGCATGGCGAACCAGCGCGGCGGCCGCGACAACATCACCTGCCTCGTCTTGGCCGCCCGTGGCCCCGCTGAAGGCAACCACCTGCCGAGCTCCGCCCCGGCGGAGCACATCGACGTGCTGCGGCGCTGCGACCTGTTCTCGTTCTGCACCTACCGCGAGCTGGTGCAGGTCGCGGCGGTCTGCCAGGCCCGTGAGGTGCCCGCCGAGACGGTCTTGTTCAAAGAAGAAGACCTGGGCCGCGAGTGCTACATCCTCCAGAGCGGCGTGGTCGAGGTGCTGCGCGGCGGCGTCTCCTTGGCCACCTTGGAGCCCCCGGCCTACTTCGGCGAGATGGCGTTCATCGACTCGCCCCGGCGCAGCGCCACGGTCATCACCAAAGAGCGCAGCCGCTTCTTGGTGCTCTCCCGCAACGACTTCTTACGCCTCACGCGCCAAGACAGCACCTTGGCGACCAAGCTCATGTGGCGGCTCTTGCACCACCTCGCGCGTATGGTGCGCCAGACGAACACCCTCGTGATCTCGGGCACGGCGACGATGGAGCTCGACGACGACTCGGTGAGCGAGCTCAAGTAGGCTCGCCCAGCGGGTCAGCGCGGCTCAGCGCAGGCCGGTGAAGAACCGCTCGGTGCGCAGCTCGCCGAGGTACGGCGTGTTGCCTTTGCAGGCGTCGTGGGAGAACCACACGCCGAAGGCGCGGCCCTTCACGTTCTCCCGGGGGACGGTGCCCCACACCCGAGAGTCGGCGCTGTTGTCGCGGTTGTCGCCCATGACGAAGAGCTCGCCCGGCGGCACCGTGAACGGCCCGTAGTCGGCCAAGCGACGGAGCGACCGGGAGTTGAGCAGGAGGTGCTCGACGTCGCCGATGCGCTCGACGTAGAGGTCGGCCTCTTCTTCGCGGCAGCTGTCGTCTACGAAGGTGAAGGTCTCTTGGAGCTGGCGTTGGGCCTCGACGCCGTTGAGGTAGATCACGTTGTCGCGGACCTCGACGGTGTCGCCGGGGACGCCGATCACCCGCTTGATGTAGTCGAGCTTGGGATCTGGGGGGTACTTGAAGACGATGATGTCGCCGCGCTCGGGCTCGCCCAGGGGCATCACCTCGATGTCGGTGAACGGCACCCGCAGGCCGTAGCTGAACTTGGAGACGATGATGTGGTCGCCGATCTCTAAGGTCGGCACCATCGAGCCCGAGGGGATACGGAAGGGCTCGGCGATGGCGGAGCGCACCACGAAGACGACGGCGAGGGGGGGCCCCCAGGTCCAGAACAGGTCTTTGAGCCAGTTGATCACTGGGTTTCCTTGGCGCTGGTGCTCGTCGTAGGCGAGTACATCGTGGGGATTGGCCATTAGGTTCCGCTCGTCAGTTCGGTGTCGGCATAACATTCATTTCACGAGAGCGCCGCGCGCGGCCTCCCTACAACCTCTCTCCCCTCAGGCTCGGCCCTTCATGCCCCAAAGCCCCCTCGAACACCTTCGCGGCGTGCTCAACCCTGTAGACGCCCCGGTGCCCGACGACGCAGGGTTACGCCGGGCCGCCGTCGCCCTCGTGCTGCACCCCAGCGCCGACGGCCCGCAGCTCCTCATGATCCGCCGCGCCGAGCGTGAGGGCGACCCCTGGAGCGGCCACATGGCCTTCCCGGGCGGGCGCGAGGAGTCCGGCGACGGCCACCCCCGGCGCACGGCGATCCGCGAGACCCAAGAGGAGCTGGGCCTGGGCTTAGACGACGACGCGGCTTTGGGCACCCTGGCGCCCGTCATCACGCCGAGCTTCGGGCGCTCGCCCCAGCTCATCGTGCGGCCCTGGGTGTTCGGCCTTCACGCCCCGGCGCCGCTCACGCCGAACGTCGAGGTCGCCGCCGCGCACTGGTTCGCCCTGGAGCGTTTTCTCCGCGGCGAGGGGCGCGACACCTTCCCGTATGACTACCACGGCCACAAGATCGAGCTGCCCTGCGTGCGCCTGGACGACACCTTCATCTGGGGCATGTCCCTGCGCATCATCGACGACCTCACCGAGCGCCTCAGCGGCGTGCGCCCGCCGGAGGAGCGCCTCTGGTGACAGAACGGCGCCTCACAGCCGCGCCACCTGGGCCGCGCCCCGCCAGCGGGTGAGCGCGCGCATCGCCCCGAAGCCGAGGCGGTGCCCCAGGCCCACGTCGAGGGTCTCCCGCTGAAAGCGCAGGAGCACGTCGCGGTCTTGGGGGTTGAAGTGGAGCATCCCCTGAAAGAACATCCCGGCGTTGAGCCCCAGGCCCTCGGCCATGATCCAGCGGGTGAGCGCGTCGGCGTGCTCGATGGCGTCGAGGGTGTTCATCGTGTTGTGGCGCCAGGCGGGGAAGGCGCTCGTGGGGTCGTCGTCGGTGACGAGGCCGTGCTCGGCGCGGCGCTTCGCGGAGAGGATCGGGATGAGCGGGGACTTCACCGAGAACGGCGCCACGAAGAAGAAGTCCGGCGGCGCCCGCTGGAGCAGGGCCCGGGTCTCGGCCAAGGTGGCCTCGGTCTCGCCGGGGAAGCCGACGATGAGGGTGATCACCGTGGTGAGGCCCTCGTCGCGGCAGACCTGCAAGGCGCGGGCGTTCACCTCCGGGGTCGTGCGTTTGTTCATGTGCCCGAGGATCTCGGCGCTGCCTGACTCCACGCCGATCTGCACCTGACGGCAGCCCGCGTCGCGGAGGCGCCTCACCCGCCTGGGGTCGGTGAGGTCGTCGGCCCGGGCGTAACACAGCCACTCGACGGGTTTGCCGTCGGCGATGAGGCGCTCGGTGAGCGCGTCTAGCCGCGCAGGCGGCAGGGTGAACAGGCTGTCGAGGCAGGAGATCCACCGCACGCCCCGGGACGCGGCGATGGACCAGTCCTGGGCGATGCGCCCCGCGCTGCGCAGGCGGAAGCGGGTGTCGTCAAAGAGGAAGGGGTAGTTGCAGAACGCGCAGCGGTAGGGGCATCCCCGCACAGACTCGTAGTGGATGAGCGGGAACGCGCGCCCGTGCAGGCGCTCGGCCACGCGCCAGTCGGGGCTCGGCCAGTCATCGAGGCTCTTTGACGGCATCGGCCCGGCGCGGAGCAGGGCGCCGCCTTGCTCGACGCGGCCCCCGGCGGGCGGGGTGAGCGCGCCAAAGCCGCCCTTCGCCCAGGCGACCAAGGCGGGCACGAGGCGCTCCCCGTCCCCGGCCGCGGCGAGGTCTACCCCGGGCACCCCCGGCCAGCGGTCGGCGAGCATCGACACCAAGGCCCCGCCGACGACGATCCGGTTGTGAGGGCGCTTGATGAGCGCGACGAGGGGGCCGAGCTCGCTGAGATCCCGCAGCAAGGTCGTCGAGGCGAGCACCAGCGGGCAGCGGCTCAGGCGCGCCTCTCGCCCCGCTGGATCGGCGCTGATCGCGCTCCAGGTGGTGACCTCGACCTCGACCCCCTCGGCCTCCAAGAGCGAGGCCAAGGCCACCTCCGTCAGCTCGGGCACCCCCGCCGAGGGGTCGTCGGCCAACAGCCGCCGCGCCGCCTCCGGGGCCCCCGGCAACCTCCGCCGCATCGCCGCGTAACGGTCGGCGAGCATGAGCTTGAGCGTGAGATCAAGCCACGCGCCCGAGGAGGCCCGAGACGCCCGCCACTGCTTCTGGAGCGCCTCCCCAGGGGTCTCTGCGGCGGGCTCAAACAGCCCTCCGGTGATCACGAGCGTGCGCATCGCGCGAGTTAATCCGGTGAAATCGGGGCGTATATACTTGGGAATCTCGGAGATGTTGGCTTTGTGACGGGCCTGACGCCCAAGGTCCCGGCCGGGCAGAGGGCTATACTAACGTCCAGCCACTCGGAGACACGCATGATGATGAAGCAACCCTTGTACTGGTCCCTCTCCTTGGTGTTGATGGCCCAGGTCGGCTGCTCAGACAAGGACGCGAGCGACGGCGACGACGACACCGGCGCCCCCGAGGTCGTGGACCGAGACGGCGATGGTCGTGTAGGCGACGAAGACTGCGATGACGACGATGCCACGGTGTATGTCGGCGCGGAGGAGCTGTGTGATGGCATCGACAACGACTGCGACGACGTGCTGGATCCGGTCAGCTACGTCGACAGCGACGGCGACGGCTTCGGCGACCTCAACAACCCCGTGGACTGCTCGGCGTCCACCATCACCGACAGCAGCGATTGTGATGACTCCGACGCCTGGGTGTACCCCGGGGCGTCGGAGCGCTGCAACACCTTAGACGACGACTGCGACGGGGACATCGACGAGGAGGTCTCCGAGACAGACGTGCATTATTTGGACAATGACGGCGACGGCTATGGCGACAGCGACGAGCAATATGTCGGCTGCAACCCGCCGTCGGGCTACGTCATGGTGGGCGGCGACTGCGACGACGACAGCCCCGACGTCTCCCCCGGCGCGGCGGAGCTCTGCGCCACCACGGGCATCGACGACGACTGCGACGGCGCGGTCGAGGAGGGCGGCGCCGCCGACGCGAAGACCTATTACCCCGACGTCGACCGCGACACCTACGGCGCCGAGGACACGCCCACGCCGCTGTGCTCCGCGCCCTCGGGCTACACCACGAACGACGACGACTGCGACGACGGCGACGCCGCCGTGAACCCTGACGCTGAGGAGATCTGCGACAACGGCATCGACGACAACTGCAACGACAGCCCCGACGCCTGCGGCCTCTCCGGCAGCACCAAGCTCTCCGATGGCACCTACGTCGCGGCGATCTGGGGTGGCGCGGGCTCAGACGCCTTGGGCGCCTCCCTCCACGGCGGTCGCCCGGGTGACCACAACGCCGACGGCCTGGGCGACCTCATCATCGGCG
>JBEAVX010000091.1:0-4226 GCA_041160755.1 Pseudomonadota bacterium | reverse complement strand
GTGCTGCTCTACGCCCTGCTCGCGGCGGGGGTGTGCGCGCCTGCGCTCGTGGACCCGGCCGGGCGCGCGCTCGGCCACGCCGACGCCGACACCTTCAACCACATCTGGGGCTATTGGCAGGTCTTCCAGGCCCTCGCGGCGGGGCGCTCACCGCTCACCACAGACCTTCTGGGCTACCCGTCCGGCGGGGCTCTGTACTTCATCGATCTGTTCGGCGCGCTGCGCACTTGGCCGGTTCAGTGGGCCTTCGGGCCGGTCGTGGCCTACAACGTCGCCTGCTGGTCCAACCTCTGGCTCGCGGGCGTTGGCGCGCACCTGCTCGCGGCGCGGGTGAGCGGCTCGTCTTGGGCGGCGCTGGTGGCGGGCGTCGGCTTCGCGGCGAGCCCGCACCTTTTGGGACAGGCCCACAACGGCATCTCCGAGACCTTGGCCGTGGGCTTCTTGCCGCTGTTTGTGTGGGCCGCCTTGGGCCTACGCGCCGCCCCGAGCCGCGCCCGCGCCGTGGTCACCGGGGTCATGTTGGGGCTCTGTGGGCTCTCGAACTGGTACTATGGGCTGTTCGCCGGGCTCGTCGGCCTCGTGTTCGTCGCCGAGAGCTTGGGCCGAGGCCCCCGCGCCGCCCTGCTGCGGCCGGTCTTGCCCTGGGCGCTTCTGCCCGCCGCGTGTCTGGTGCTGCCCGCGCTGTGGGCGTTTCGGGCCACAATGAACACAGACGCCGCCCTCGTGGCCCGCGACGCAGACTTCGTGTTGGCGAGCCTCATCGGGCACAACGTCGTCGACACGCTGAGCTTCTTCCGCCCCGGCGACCACCACAGCCCCGACCTCTTGGCGCTCTACGATGAGCGCCTACGCGCCGTCGTCTACCTCGGCTGGGTGAGCCTGCTCCTCGCGGCCTGGGGGGCGAGCTCCGGGGCGCCGACCCGCCGAGCCTGGCTGGCCCTCGCCGTCGTCTCTTGGGTGCTCGCCTTGGGGCCGTTTCTGTACATCGGCGGCGATCACGCGCTCTTGCCGGGATCTGTGTTTGTTCCCCTGCCCTTCTACGCGCTGTGGGCCAGCCTGCCGCTGTTCTCGACGATCTCCCACGCCTATCGGTTTGTGGTGCTCACCCAGCTCGCCCTGGGGGTGCTGGCGGCCTGCGCCTTGGCCCAGCGACCGCGCCTCACGCCGATCTTGGCGCCGCTCGCCGCCCTCGCGGTGCTCATCGACGGCGCGCTGTTGAGCCCCGCGGACTGGCCTGTGCCGCACGCAGACACCAACGTCCCCGCCGTCTACGCAGAGATTCAAGGGGAAGGCGCGGTGATCGACCTCCCGGTGTCGTTGCAGAGCTTGGCCCAGGGGCGCTACGCCCTCTATCAGACCCAGCACGGTCGGCCGATCCCCTACGCCCTGAACAACCCCACGCCGCCGATCCTCGACGCGCGGCGCCTCACCCGCCTGATCATCGACCTGGAGCGCAGCGCCGTGGCCTCGCCGCCGCCGACCCTGCCGATGTTGGACCTGCTCGTCTCCCGAGACCTGCTCGCCTCAGAGGGCTTCACCGCCATTGTGCTGCATCAGCACCTCTACCCGCAGGCGATGGGAGAGAAGCTGCGGGTCACCCTCGACCGCGCCTTGGGGCCGGGGGTGGAGGTGGAGGGCGCGGTGCTCTACGCCCTCAGCCCGAGCCCCGCAGCGCCGTGAGCGCCGCCTGAATCTCGCCCCGCCGGGGGTCAGCCTCGGGCAAGGCCGCGAGGAGCCTCTGGAACGCCGACCGGGCGCCGGTGAAGTCAAACAGGGTGTTCGCGCGCAGGAGCCCGAGCTGGGCCAAGGCCTCCAGATGCCCGGGCCAGCGGGTCTCGGCCTGCACAAACAGCGCCTCGGCCTCTCTGGGCTGGCCTTGGGCGTGGCGCCAGATGCCCCGGTTCACCAGACGCTCGGCGTGAAGCTGGGCCTCGCTCGCCGGGGCCTCGGCGTTCATCGGGCCGATGTGCCCCCGGCAGCCGCTCAGCGCGGCGCGCACCTGGCGCAGCAAGGCCCGGGGCGCGGCGGGGCGACTGTACACGACGGGGCGCACGAACGTCTCATCGAGGGGCTGGCCGGGCAAGGTGTACAGATGGGGCCGGGCCGCGTCCCAGTCCTCAGCGATCCAGTCCGCCAGCCGCGTCTCGGGGTACACGCGCCCACCGCAGGCGTAGCTCAGGCCCAGGCCGTCGGGGAAGGCGCTGTCGAGCTGCCGGGCGAGGTCCAGGGCCCGGCCAAGGCTCGCGTCGTCCTCTTGGGGGTGGGCGCCAAGCAGCACAGAGCCGCCTAAGGTGCGATATCCCCGCTTGAGGTAGAGCTCAGCGAGGCGCTCGATGGATCGACGTGTGGCCGGGCCCGCCCCAGCGCGCAGGAGCGTGTCGTCTAAGTGACCGAACTCATAGCTCAGCGCCGTTGGGTCCATGCCTGCGCCCTCGATGAGATCGAGGAGCTCGTCGTCCATCGGCGCGGGCTGCAGGAACACGGCGAGATCGAGGCCACGGCCCGCGAGCGCACGAAGCACGGCCTTCGCGTGGCGGGCGTCGGGGGCGTTCAGCTCGGAGCATCCCAACCACAGCCGTTTGACCCCGGCGCGCTCCAGGGCCGTCACCTCGGCGACGATGTGCTCCACCGGCCGAGGCTTCACGGTGAACGCGGCGAAGCGGGCCTCCACACAGAAGGCGCAGCGCCGATCACAGCCCGTCGAGATCGACACCGGCACACGCCCGCCCCGGGCCAAGGTGAGGCGCAGGTACTCGGCCATGCGCGGTGTAGGCGTGGGCCAGGCCCCGGGCATCTTCGCCCCAGCGCCGCGGGGCATGGCCGGGCTTCGGTGACCGGCCTCGGGGGCGCGGTCCAGCGCCACGACGCGGGGATCGTCTGTGGGCAATACCGGCCCCATGCCCAAGACGAGGCCCCGGGCCATGCCGTACATGAGGTCTTCGGCGGGCCCACGGACGGCGCGGGTGGCGCCGAGATCCCGCAGGATCGGCGCGGCCCCGGCGCTGAGCCCGGCCCCGCCGAGGATCACCCGCTCGGCGCCGACCCCCTTCACGGCGCGCATCACCAAGGGGCGCACCGCCGGGAGGTAGTCATTTGTGTCGATGTCGCCCTCGCCGTCCTCCCCGCGCACCACCAAGGCGTCGTCCATGTTGCGCACCGAGAAGCCCACGAGCTCCGCGCCTTGGGCCAGGGCCTCGTCCAAGGCCGCGAGGGGATCCTCCTCGATGAACGGCGCGAGCAGCGTCACCTCACAGCCCGCGAGCCGCATCACCTGGGCGACCCGCTCCATGCCGTAGGGTGGCACCGGCGACGCCGTGATGGCGGGGTTGGCGTAGACGAGGAGCGCGCGGGGCTTGGGCGTGTCGGGCATGGGGGGCATTGTACAGGAGGAGCGCGACCCGGCGCCCTACCCCCGCGCCCCCATCCACTCATGCACCCGCGGCCACACGAACCTCGGGGCCTGGGTGCCCAAGATGAGGTCGAGGTGGCCCCAGTGGACCTCGTGGTCGGCGTGGTTCAGCACCTCGTACTGTTTGTCGGCGCTGCCCGAGCGGTCGAAGGCCACTCGGGCGTCGTCGGGGGGCATGAGGTGGTCCTCGTCACCGGCCAACACGAGCAGGGGCAGGTTGAGCTTGCTCCAGGCCTCCTCGTACTCAAACTTGCCCGTGGCGGCCCAGCGGCTCATGTCGAGCCACACCCGCAGGGACGTCCAGTCGAAGCCCTTCACCAGCCGCTCATGCAAGAGCGGGGGCTCGACGGACCCGGGCCACCAGCCGGAGATCGGGAAGGCGTAGCCCGCCACGTCGGAGACGGCGTACAGTCGGGCGATGAGCTGACCCGCCGCCTTCGTGCGTAGGGTGAGGCCCTGGCCGACGATGAAGTCTTCAGCGCCGTGGCTGATGAGGCCCAAGAGCTTGAGCAGCCAGTTGGCCTGGGCGAACTGAAACAGCGCGCCGATGCCCACCACGCCGCGCATCGGGGCCACGGTGGCCGCGCCGTAGCTCGCCGCGCCGCCCAAGGAGTGCCCCACAAAGAACGCCTCGCCGTCGAAGGCCCGCGCCACCCGCGCCACGTCGGTCACATAGTCGGCGAAGCGCTCGCCGGTGAGGCCCTCGGGCGGGCGGGAGAGGCCGTGGCCCCGCAGCTCTAGGTTGTAGACGTCCCAGCCCTGGGCCGCGAGCCAGGCCGCCATGCTGCGATCGGTGCAGTCCCAGGTGTAGCGGTTC
>JBEAVX010000089.1:0-5907 GCA_041160755.1 Pseudomonadota bacterium | reverse complement strand
ACATCGCCCGGACTTGTCGCCGCCATCCCCCGGCGCTCCGCCGCTGTCTTGCGCGGCGCTGTCTTGCGCGGCGCTGTCTTGTCCGCCGCTGTCTGTGCTGGATTCGCAGCGTCCGGCGACGTCATAGACGTTCGCGCCGCCACAGTCCGCGGTCACCCAGATCGGCGACGACCACGCCTCTTCGCCGCCCAGCTCGACGACGTGCAGCCACACCGCCGTCGTCGTGTCTTTGTCCCAATCAGCCCAGGTGTAGCTGCCCTCGGCGTCGGCGCTCTCGGGGCGCCAGGTGGCCAGGGTGGTCATCACCCCGCCGCCCTCCACCGAGATGGCGAGCAGCTCGACGGCGGTGATGCTCCGCTCGGCGGAGTAGGACCAGGAGAAGGTCGGGGTGTCGCCGACGTACTCCACGCCCATGGGCACCGCGCCGCCGTCCTCGGCGTCAAACCGTAAGATCGGGCGGATCCCCGTCGTCGCGTAGGTGGAGCGCGTCGTCAAGGCGTCGTAGATGCCCTCGCGGCTGAGATCCGTCGCGACGAACGCGGCGAGGCCGCCGTAAGCGTTCTTGTACGCGAAGCGGTTGCCGAGCCAGCCGTCGTGGTTGTCCGAGGCCGCGATGAGCCCCATCCGATGGCCCGCGGCGAGGCCGTCATAGACGCCAGAGCCCCCGGCGTTCTGTCCTGTGGAGTCGCCCCACTCCGAGTACACCTCGGCGATGGGCCGGGCTGCGTCGTCCCGATCCCGCCAGTTAAAGCCGGTGTAGACGCTCGCGTGGGGCACCGAGAACGACCGCGCGCCTGTCGTGGCCTCGGTCTCCGCGATAAACGCCCAGAGCGAGAGGTCGCTGCCGGTGAGCCCGGTGGTGCCATAGTCGGCTTGGGGCCCGTCGCAGCGGTCATAGTAGACGTTGTGGTGGCCCTCCAGGCCGGGGCTGTTCACGTTGCCCATCCACTCGTAGCCCAGCATCGCGACGTAGCGGCCGTCTTCAGTCCACTCATCACAGACCGCCTGCATGTGCGCCCAGAGCGCCTCACCGTCGAGCACATGGGGCTCCGCCTTCTGGGACTCACAGCCCACCTGCAGCCCCACGACGTCTCGGGCGTACTCGTGGTTCAGATCGATGAGCTGGCCCGTCTCGTCGGTGTAGTGGTGACCGTGGTGGGTGTGCAGGTCGCCCCAATAGACCGAGAGCGGCGGCGCTGAGGCGAAGACCTCAACGGGGTTTGAGGTCCAGGTGCTGCCTTTGGACGTCAGGGCCTCGATGCGGGTGACGCCCGGCTCCGTGAGGGTGACCGTGACGCTCCAGACGCCCTCGTCGGCGCGGGTGAAGGTGGTGGACTGGCCCTCGACGGTGACCGTGTCGGTGAACAGCGGCGTGTTGTTGCCGAGATCGTCGAGGGCCGCGACGATCACCGTGAACGGCACACCCACGAGGGCCTGGGACGGCGCCGAGACGAGCACCGTTCGTGGCGCCCGGAGCGTGATGAAGCCGAAGGTGGGGCCCTGGACCTCGGTGAACGTGCTGCTCCCGAGCTTCTCGTACACCCGCAGCGGGAGCTCTCGCATGGCCCGGGTGAGGGTCTGAAACCCGCAGTCCGGGTTCTCGGTGGTGTCGCCGAAGGTGAAGGTGATGGTGTCGCCGGGCGCGAAGTTGCCGCTGGTCACGAACGCCGTCGTGTTCCCTGGGACGAACAGGCTCGCCGTCTCATCGTCGCGGACGAGGTTGACCTCGCCGGTCTCGGCGCTGTCTTTGACGGTGACGAGCCCCGCGGAGCCTGTGGCGTTGGGCTGGGCGAAGCCGGTGCAGGCCGTGGGGTCGGTCTGGAGGTATCCGTCTTTGGCCCAGCGCATCCCGTGGAAGACTGGGTCTTCGATGCGGATGGCGTCCCCCTCGACGAGCCCGCCGGGGCCGACGACGTAGATCACCTCAAACGTGACCTTCTCGTGAACCTCAAGCTGGTTCGGCACCATGAGGACCTTGCCCACCGGCGTCGGCAAAGGGTCCGCCGCGAATGCGACCTCGGCGAAGGTGAGCATCATGCTCAGGGTGACCACGGGTGCAGTCCTCCTGAGGCGCCCAGGTCCGCGCGGCTGCTGTCTGTGTCGAGTGTCGTGGGCTCCCCGGCGTCAATCGCGGGGCTCCCGTCCAACAGGGAGGAGTCGGGAGGCCGGGTCGTCGGGCTCGCCAGGAGCGGATCAACGAACAAGAGCCCGTCGCCGGTTAAGCCGCTGAGCGCGCCGCCGGTCAGCTCGCCGGTCTCGCCATAGAGCAGGGACCAGCGCCAGGAGAGCGAGGCGCCGTCCTCGGTGAACAGCGCGAAGGGACCGTCTGGAATGTAGCTGATCGTGTTGAGCGCGGTCGCCGAGGCCCCGTCACCGAGCCAGATCACCGAGCCCGAGGCGCTGGCGTGGGCGCTGATCGACGTCGTCTGGGTGAGCGAGGCGACGCCGTCAAACACCCACAGATCGCCCCCATCGACGGCGCCGTTGTTGCTGAACACGACGCCGTCGGCGGAGAAGGCCACCGTCTCGCCGCCGCGCATCGCGACGGCGCCGCCCCCGGTCGCGAGCCCCTCAGCGAGCAAGCTCGCGGTGACCGTGACCTCGCCGCCCGTGGCGACGCGGATGTGGCCGCCATCACGCCCGGCGACCGACGGGCCGCTCTCGACGTCGTTGAGGAGCACCACGGCGTCTTTCACGAAGACCGTGCCCCCGTCCATCTGCGCCGAGGAGCTCGTCATGCGGCTGCCGGTCACCAAGAGCGCGCTGTCGATGACGAAGAACGCCCCGCCCCAGACCGCCTCGTTGCCCTCAAACACGCTGTTCTGGACGATGACGTCCGAGCCTTCAGCGACAAACATCGCCCCGCCCCGGGCGCTTGAGTTCTCGCGGAACGTGGAGCCATCGACGAGCACCTCGCTCGCCAGCGCGGCGATGGCGCCACCGCCATAATATCCCATGTTCCCGGCGAACATCGTGTCTGTGACGTTCAGCTCGCCGTCGATCACGACCACCCCGCCGCCGATGGACTGGCCGCTGTGACGGGCGAGGTTTCGCCGAATGAAGCAGCCGTCGATGCTCAGGGCGCTCTGCGCGATGTACACGCCAGCGCCTGACCATGCGTTGCCCGCGACCCACTGGTTCTGTGTGCCATGGCCGCCGGTCAGGGTGAAGCCCTCGATCCTCGCGGTCAGAGGCTCGCCGCTGATCGCCAAGATCGTGGACTCATCCGGGGTGTCCATGCTGTCGATCATCGTGACCGTCGGCCCGGAGGTCGAGATGAGCGCGATGTCTTTGCCGCGCAGGTCGATCCCGCCGGGGTAGGTGCCGGGCTCGACGAGCACGCGGTCGCCGTCGCTCGCCGCGTCAATGGCCGACTGAACGCCGACAAAGTCCCCCGCGCCGCCCGGATCGACGGTGATGTCGGCGGCGTGGGCCGTGGAGAGGCCGAGCGCGCAGGCCGACGCTGTCCAGAGGCGGCGCGCGCTCATTCGGCCCATCCGTCGGAGTGCGGCAGCAGCACGAGGTTGTAGGTCTCCTCAAGGCCGTCGCGCACCCACAGCACGTCGTCTTCAGTGAGGCAGTCGTCTTCGCTGAGGTCAAACTCGACGAGACGATCGTTGCGGGAGTCAGCGACGAGCATCGTGCCCTCTGGGGTGAACGCGGCGTCTCGTGGCCAGTCCAAGGCCGCTCGCCCGGTCGGGGCGGGGCAGTCTGGACCGGGGATCTGGCGCGTCACCTCACCTTCCCAGGTGATGAACAGGAATCGGTTGTTCGCGGAGTCCGAGACGTGGAACCCCGAGCCATCGGCCAGCGCGGTGGGGTTGTGGTTCTCGTGGAGCAGCGCGTGGTTGTTCTCTTCAGGGTACCGAAACACGAGGGTCCAGGGCGGGTCGCCCGGGCGCTCGGGGGTGGCGGGCGCGAACAGCATGACGTGGTTGAAGTTGTCCCCACGCGCGGAGACCATGAGGTGCTCCACGCCGTCCCGCTGCACCAGCTCGACGTCGTTGGGATTGCTAAAGAACCTGCGCATGTAGGGGTCGGTCAAGGTCTCCGTCGAGATCTCCCAGCTCGGCTCCCAGTCACGCGAGACGCCCAAGACTCGATTGTTGTGGGTGTCGGAGCTGATGAGCTCGTCTCCCCAAGGGATGATGTTGTGCGTCGCGCGGGTGTTCGTGCGGCCCGGCTCGCCCCCGAACATCACCCCTTTGGGAGAGTAGAGATCCTCCACGAGCGCGCCGGTCTTCACGTCGACGGTGTATGCGACGCCCTCGGTGAAGTAGTCCAGGGCGCCCACATAAATCGTCCCATCGACGAGGTTGAGGCCGTGGGTCTTGAGCGCGTTGTCGCCCCAGATCTCCGCCTGGCGGAACGTCCAGAGGTCTGTCGTGGCGGGATCGGCCTCGCGGGCGTCTGGGCCCAAGCGAGCGCGGGTCACCGTCTGAAGATCAGTGACGCTAAAGAGCAGGTCATAGCCCAGGTTCTGCGCGATCGGCTCGGAGTCGTCTGTGGAGTCGCCAGGGCTGTCGCCTTTGTCGCTGCCGGCCTCTTTGTCGCCGGCGCAGGCCACGACGAGGAGAGACACCACGAGGAGCAGAGGGGAATGGCGCATGACACCGCCCGGAGAGTCCGACCACATCGTCTTAGCCGTTGTCGATGGTGACGGAGATGGAGTCGCTGGCGGTCGTGCCTGTGCCCAGCTCGACGGCCTCGGCGGTGAGGGTGTGCTCGCCGTCCTCGATGGTCGTGGTGTCAAGGCGCAGCGCATACGGCGCCTCGGTGTCGGTGCCGACGAGGAGCTCGTCGATGTAGATCCGCACCTCTTGAACCCCCGCGCCACCCCCGGCGGCCACGTCCACCGGGGCGTTGACGCCGAAGAGCACGCTGCCTTCGGTGGGGCGGGTGATGCGCGCGGTGATGCTGTCCGTCCCGGCGACGACGGTGACGCTGACGCTGTCTTCGCAGGTGGCGTCGAGGCCGTCCGTCGCGACGATGCTCACCGTGGCCGCGCCTTCGGTCGAGGTCCAGTCCGTCTGCCAAGGCGACTGGGTGTCGGTGTTGACCACCGCCCCGTTCACCCGGAACTCGACGCTGCGGACCCCAGCGGACGACGACACCGCCGCCTTGAGCTGCACGGCGCCGACGTTCACCGTGCTCCCGTCGCGCGGGCTAGAGATCGTGCAGGTGAGGTCGCTCGCCTCGCCGGTGACGTTCACGACGGCCCGGGCGGTGCCCAGGTTGCCCGCCTCGTCGGTGACCTCGGCGGTGAGCACAGCGGCGCCCTCTTTGGTCGGGGTCCAGGCCAGCTCATAGGGCCCCTCCACGGGCATCGACCCCAAGATCGTTCCGTCGACGAGCACGCTCACCGAGGCGAGATCGGCGGTGTCTTCGACGTCCAGCGCGATGAGCGTCTCTTCGCCCAAGGAGACGAGGCCCCCGTCGAGGGGCTGCACGAAGCTCACGCCGGGGAGTACGTCGTCGAGGCCTGTGTTCTGGATGGTGAGGCTGCCGGTGATCGTGATCGCGTCCCGGCTGCCGATAAAGCCCTCACCGAGCACGTCGTAGACACCATCATCGACGGTGGTGGTGTCGAAGGGCACGGCGAGGGCGGGGCCCGGGCCGCCGCCGATCACCACGCCATCGACGTAGAGCGCGAGCTGGTCGACGTTCCCGGAGACGCCCAGCGTGACCTCTCCCGAGGCGGGGGCGGCGGGCAACGAGAGCGTGAGCTCGGGGGAGCAGCCCACGAGGAGGAGCGCGGCGGCGAGGGGGGCGGCGGCGACCCCACGGCGACGCCGGAGGAGGCCGAGGGCCATCGCGGCGAGGAGCCCCGCGCCGGCCGGGCTCTTGGGGGTGACGCTGCAACCCCGGGGCAGGCAAGGCGACTCGTCCACACGCCAGTCACAGTTG
>JBEAVX010000072.1:0-6871 GCA_041160755.1 Pseudomonadota bacterium | reverse complement strand
TCATCGCCCTCGTCTCGACGGCGCGGGCCGCCCGGCCGCTCAACGCCTTGTTGTTGGGCGAGGCCGAGGCCGCCCAGCTCGGCGTGCCCGTGGAGGCCCTCAAGCTCGCCCTCACCGTGCTGGTCGCCGTGTTGGTGGGCCTGAGCGTGGCGTTCTCGGGCTTCATCGGGTTTATCGGCCTGGTCGTGCCGCCCTTGGCCCGGCTGTTCGTCGGCGCCGATCAGCGACGGGTCTTGCCGTTGAGCACGATCTTGGGCGCCGGCCTGCTCACCTTGGCCGATCTCGCCGCCCGCACCTGCGTCGCCCCGGCGGAGCTGCCCGTGGGGGTGCTCACGGCGCTCTTGGGCGGGCCGTTCTTCCTCGCCCGCCTGCGCGCGGCGAGCCTGGGGGTGTAGATGCTCACCGTCAACAACCTCGGCCTGACCGTGCGGGGTCGCCCCCTGGTTCAAGACCTGTCGTTTGGCCTCGGGCCGGGGGAGCTGCTCGCGGTCTGCGGGCCCAACGGCGCGGGCAAGTCCACGCTGCTCAAGATGATCTCCGGCGAGCTGGCCCCCACCGCCGGGGAGATCGTGCTGTTTGACCAAGCGCTCAAGGCCTGGCGACCCCGCGACTTGGCCCGGCGCCGCGCCGTGGTGCCGCAGTCCTCTCCGTGTGACTTCCCGTTTTGTGCCTGGGAGGTCGTGATGTTGGGCCGCACCCCCCACCCGAGCTCCGCCCAAGACCGCGACATCGCCCTCGCCGAGCTTGACGCCGTCGGCGCGGCGCACCTCGCCGAGCGTCTGCTCCCCCAGCTCTCCGGCGGGGAGCGCCAGCGGGTCGCCTTGGCCCGGGCCTTCGCCCAGCTTCATGGGCTCAATGGCCCCGGCCTGTTGTTGTTGGATGAGCCCACCGCCGCCCTGGATCTCCAGCACCAAGAGTCTGTGTTGGGCCTCCTGCGTCGCCGCTGTGACGCGCGAGGGGACGCCGTGCTCATCATCCTGCACGACCTGAACCTCGCTGGGGCCTGGGCCGATCGTGTGCTGTTGATGCTGGAGGGCCGCGCGCTCATCGACGCCCCGCCGGACGACGTCCTCACGCCGCCGCTCATCCAGCGCGCCTATGGCGTCACCGTGCGCGCCCTGCGACACCCTGACACGGGCCGGGCGCTGCTCGTCCCCGCGCGCGCTGACACCCGAACCCAAACTCTGACACCGACCCCAACCCCCTGACACCGATGGAGATCCCAATGGAGATCTACGAGCAGGCCGAGTCCCTCCTCGCCCAGTCCCCGCGCACCCGCCCCCGCGACGCCGCCCGCCAGCTCGGCGTGAGCGAGGCCGCCTTGGTCGCCAGCGCCGTGGGCCGCACCGCCACCCGCCTGCGCCCAGACTGGACCGCGCTGTTCCAGGCGTTTGAGACCTTGGGCGACGTGATGGCGCTCACCCGCAACGAGGCCGCCGTGCACGAGCGCCGGGGGCGTTACGAGCGGGTTCAGCTCCCCGAGGGCGCCCCGGTCGGCGGGGTCTTCGGGGAAGAGATCGACCTGCGCCTCTTCCCTCGGCGCTGGCACACGGCCTTCGCCACGGCGCGCGACGGCCGCCGGGCGATTCAGATCTTTGATCACCAAGGCGACGCGGTTCATAAGGTGCACCTCGGCGAGACGAGCGATCTCGCCGCGTTTGAGACCCTCGTCACGACGCTGCGTGACCCTGACCAGAGCCCCTTCTGGTCACCCGGGCCGGGCGTCTTCCCGGCGGAGCCCGAGGATGGGGACGTAGACGCCGCCACCTTCTGCGACGCCTGGGCCGCCATGGGCGATCCCCACCACCTGCACAGCCTCCTGCGCACCCACCGCCTGAGCCGCCGCCGCGCGCTGCAGCGCGTCGAGGGGGTTCACGCCCACCGACTGCCCACAAACATCAGCGGGCCCTTGTTGGAGGCCGCCGCCGAGGCCCAGACGCCGATCATGGTGTTTGTCGGCAACCCGGGCTGCATCCAGATTCACATCGGCACGGTGAGCCGGATCAAGGCCGTCGGCGAGTGGATGAACGTGCTCGACCCACGCTTCAACCTTCACCTGCGCGAAGACCTCATCGCCGAGGCCTGGCAGGTCCGTAAGCCCTCCGCCGAGGGCTGGGTGCACAGCGTCGAGCTGCTGGACGCTCAAGGAGAGGTGATCCTGCTCTTTTTTGGCCAACGGAAGCCGGGGATCCTGGAGCGTTCGGAGTGGCGGGATCTCCTCGCCCGTCTGCCGGGGCGTTAGCTCACTCCTCTAAGTAGCCGAGGGCCTTCAGCGCGTCCCGCATGGCCCCCTCTGGGGTCTCCTGCGCGCGGCCCGGGGGCGCGCGACCGTCCCAGGCGTTCAGCATCCCGATGAGGCCCAGGGCCGCGCGACCGTCCTCAAACCCGACGAGCCCCTCCGCGCTGATTCGTGTGTAGGTCGGGGGCTCCGTCGGCAGCCAAGGGGTGCGGGTCATCATCATGTCTTGCCAGATCACCCCCCGCTCGGCGCCGAGGTTGTCCCAGGTGCCGTCTCGGGGCAGGCTCGGCACCCGCGTGGCCTCCAAGAACAGCGCCCGGGACGGCAGCGCCTCGCCGCGTGTGGCCGGGGTCAGGTCGCGGCCGTCGCCCAAGGGCTCGGGGTGACCGGCGAGGCTGAGCAGGGTCGGCGCCAGATCCGAGAGCGCGACGGGCTCGGTGACCACCCTCGGCGCGGGCGCGTCGGGGCCCTCCCGGGTGATGACCAGGGGCACATGGGTGACCGGCGGGTCGATGTCCGGGCCGTGGCCCATGGGGCGGTCTGTCACCTCGTAGAACATCTCGCCGTGATCGGCGGCGACGACGATCCAGGCGTCGTTCAGCAGGCCCCGGGCGCGTAAGCCGTCGAGGAGCGCGCCCATCCCAGCGTCGGCGACGTGGACCTCTCCGTGGTACATCCCGCGCCAGTACGCCATCTCTTCAGCGCTGGCCTGGCCCTGGCGCACCCGCTCGCCGAAGCCCTCGTGGTGGTCGTCCCCCTCCATCGGCGCGGTCGGCGAGACCTTGGGCGGCACAAACCGGCTCGCGACCTCCGCCGGGGGCGCGTAGGGGCTGTGGGCGTCAAAATAATGCACCCACAGGAGCAGCGGCCGGCCGCCCTCCCGACTGTCCACGAGCCGCAGCGCGCGGGCGGTGACGTTCGGCGCGGTGTCCTCGTAGCGGCGGCCCTGATCGACGCTCAGGGTGTCCTCGACGGCGGTGAAGCCCTGCAAGGCCCCGGTGGAGCGGTCCAGGGCGGAGCTGCCGATGACGGCGAGGGTCTCGAAGCCGTGGTGCAGCAGGCGCTCGGCGACGGTGGTGTGGGACTCAAACAGCGGCACGCCGTTTCGTGGGACGGCGTGGCCGTGGGGGTCGAGGCCGGTGAACATCGAGGCGTGAGACGACAAGGTCGTCGGGGCGTGGGAGAAGGCCCAGGCGAACCGCGCGCCGCGCGCCGCCAAGGCGTCGAGGGTGGGCGTGACGCCCGCGGGGCCGCCCCAGGCCCCAACGGCGTCCGCGCGGGTGGTGTCCAAGGTGATGAGCACGATCGTCGGCCCGGTCACCTTCGGCGGGGCGTCCTGGGCGCACGCCACCCCGAGGAGCGTCGTGAGGGCGGCGGCGGTGACGATCGGGGCGAAGGCGCGCATGGGGAACGAGGTAACCTACGCCGCCGCGCTCACCAGGGGTTGAGGCCTTCCTCGGCCCAGAGCTGGCACAGGTCCGCCTTGGGGTGGACGCCGATGGCGCTGCCCTCTCGATCCCACAGCGCCCAGCCCTCGCCCAAGGGGCTCCAAGGGCCGGCCTCACCGACCGTCGCGTCCCCGCTGAGCAGGCGCGCCCAGGCGTCTTGCATGTCCCCGGCCAAGGCAGCGTCTTTGGCGACGCTGTCCACAAAGCCGGTGCCGAAGACATACGCGAGCTCTAAGCCATGAAAGGCGCCTAAGCTGCCCGCGGCGGCGGGCGCGGCGGAGAAGTGGTAACCCCGCACGGTGTGTGTGGGCGCCAGGGCCTCGGCCATGAACACCGTCGGGCAGACAAACACCGCGTCGCCGTAGAGCGCGGCGAAGGCCGCCTCGGGGGAGCCGCCGTAGTCGGCGCTGGGGTAGGCCGCGAGGATCTTGTCGGCGTCCGCCCCGAGGGGCCGCAGGAGCGCCCGCACCGTCGCCTCGTAGATCGCCTCAGTCGTCACGCCCAGACCCAACACAAACACCGTGCCCTCGTCCTGGTTGGCGCCGAGGGCCACGGGCACGGCCAGCCCGTCCTTGAGGCTCAACGCGCCGTCCAGCGGCAGGCGCACCCCGTCGAGCACCGGGCCGTACCGTTTGCCGTCGCCGATGAGCACCGTCGCTTGGCCATGGGTGAGGATGTCCTCGATGGGCGCGCTCTGCAGACAGGCCACCGGGTCGTCACCGTCACAGCCCAAGGCCTCGGCGAAGGACTCGCCCCAGTCTTCACCCTGCTCAGCGGCGCCTCCGCGCAGGGGCTCGTTCACGCCCAGGCACGGCGCGCTGTGCACGATCGCCCCGGAGAACAGCCCCGCCGCGTCGGGCGACATCAACAGCGCGCAGGTGGTGAGGCCCCCGGCGCTCTCGCCGAAGATGAGCACCTGGGAAGGATCTCCACCCAAGGCCTCGGCGTTCTGAGACACCCACGCCAGGGCCATCACCGTGTCCAGGAGCCCCATGTTGCCCGAGACCCCCTCGGGCTGGGCGGCGGAGAGCGCCGGGTGCGCCAGAAACCCCAGCGGGCCCAGGCGGTAGTTGTGGGTGATGACGATGGCCTGATCGGGCAGATCGGGATCGTTCAGGTAGGTGCTCTGGCTGCCCGAGCCCGTGGCGTAGCCGCCGCCGTGGGTGAAGAACAGGATCGGCAGGGGCCCCGTGGCGCCCGCCGGGCGCAGAATGTTCAGGGTGAGGCAGTCCTCGTCCCCTTCGCCTTTGGTGTTGTCGGTGAGGGCGCTGTCGACGTGCTGCACACAGATGGGGCCGGGGGAGGTCGCGGCCAGGGGCGTCTCCCAAGGGGTGACAGGCGCCGGGGGCAAAAACCGCAGGGCGCCCACGGGCGGCGCGGCGAAGGGCACGCCCAAGAAGCGCTCTTGGCCCTCGGTGAGCAGGCCGGTGACGCAGCCTGTCGAGGTGGAGATCGCCGGGTCGCTGAGCCCGTCGGGGCAAGGGGTGACCTCGGCGGCGGTGTCGGTCGCGGTGTCGGCGGCGGTGTCGGCGGCGGTGTCATCTGCGGCGCTGTCGTCGGTGGGGGCGTCGTCTTTTCCGCAGGCGATGAGCAGGGTGAGGAGCGGCGTGAGGCGCAGGGCGGTCATGGGATCGTCTCCAGGGTGACGCCATTCTGAACCGGCTCGGGCCATGGGGTGAAGCCAAGACTCGTGAAAGACTGTGAAGGTGTGTGAAGGCCACGCTTCACAGCGCCTCACCAGTCCGACGCCTCAACTTTTTGGGCAGGCCGCGATCACAGCGCGGCGGCCTGGCGCCATAGAGTGTCGTGAGCGACCCACCCACACACGCAGATACCCAGGAGCAGAACCCCATGTGGCACTTTATCGGCAGTCGTCCGACCTTTCAGATCGATGGCGGCACCATGAACATCTACTCTCGGAACCTCGCGGGGGCCGGGGATGACGTCTTCGTCCAGTCCGTTGAGGGCTCAGCGGAGTTTGAGGACGCGCGGGTCGCCCCCCCGTCCGGCGCGACCGCCCGCTCGGCCGACGCCAACCTCCGCGTCGGCTTCGCCGCGTGTTTCCCCACTCGGGTGAAGGACCAGTACACCGAGCACTGGGTGCTCTTCTCCAGCTTCCGCTCGCCCCGCGTCGCCAACGAGGGCAGCCTCAAGCGCGCGGTGAACCCCTTGATCTTGGAGTCGGCGGAGCCCGAGGACGTGCTGCCCGGTGGCTGGCGCAACGAGGCGGAGTTCTTGGAGAAGGTCCGGGTGTTTCTCGCCAAACGGCCCCACTACCGCTACATCCGCCACGACCGCGTGGACAGCATCGGCAAGGTGCCCTGAGCGTGTAGACTTGGGCCATGTCCTTCGTCTCCGTCGCCCTGCTCCTCGGCTTCGTGCTCGCGCTGCGGGCCTTGCCGACGGCGCGGGGCGAAGAGGACGCCTGGCGCTGGCGCCTCGACGGCCCGCTCCTGCTGGGGGCGGGCCTCGTCTCGGGCGCCCTTCAGAGCACCTGGCTCGCGGGCTTCGCCTCGGCTGGGGGCCAGCTCGCCACCTCTGACTTTGGCGACTGGTGCGCCGCCGTGGCCACGGTCGCCGAGGGCGACGCCGCCCGTTACCCCGCCCACCGCGCCCGGCTCACCGCCGAGCTCCTCGCGCCCTTGGCCCGGCGGGTCGGGGTGGCCGACGCGATCTTGTGGGGCGCGACGATCTCCGGCGGGGCCTTGGCCTCGGCGCTCTACCTCTGGGGCCGGGCCCTGCACGGTCGGGTCGCGGGCTTGGCGGCGTCCGCCTTTGTCGGCGCGGTGCCGCCGGTCTTGTTGTTGAGCCGCACGGCCTCGTTTTACCCCGAGGCCACCGCCCTGTTCGCCTGGGGCATGGCCTTGGCGACGGCGGCGGCGCGCTGGCCCAAGGCCCGCACCCTCCTGGGCGCCGGGATCGGCCTCGGCCTGTGCCTGCTCGTCGAGCTGCGCGGCTTGATCTGGGCCTTGCCGGGCTTGGGGGTCGCGGGCCTCGGCCTGCTCCTCGGGCCGTGGCGCCCGGCCTGGTCCGCACCCCTGCGCCTCGTCGCCTTGCTCATTCCCCTCGCCTTGGCCTGGAGCCTGGGCCCCTGGGCCTACCATGAGCGCACGGGCTCCCTGGAGGAGCAGGCCGACGTGCGCCAGCGCCTGCACGAGCTCGGCCACGATGACCCCCGCTTCGC
>JBEAVX010000070.1:0-3536 GCA_041160755.1 Pseudomonadota bacterium | reverse complement strand
ACGTTCACCGAGGTGCGCAGCATGTCGAGCACCCGGTCCACCGCCAAGATGAGCGCGATGCCCTCCAGCGGCAAGCCCACGGCGTTGAGCACGAGGCTCATCGTGATCAAGCCCGCGCTGGGGATGCCCGCCGCGCCCACCGCGGCCAAGGTCGCCGTGATGAAGATCAGCACCTGCTGGCCGAGATCGAGCTGAATCCCGTAGGCCTGGGCGATGAACATGGCGGCGACGGCCTCATACAAGGCCGTGCCGTTCATGTTCACCGTGGCGCCCAGCGGCAGCACGAAGCCCGCGACCTTGGGGCTCACGTGAAGCTCACGCTCGGTGGACTCGATGGTGACGGGCAGAGTGGCTGAAGAGGACGCCGTAGAGAACGAGATCGCCAGCGGGGCCCGGGCGCCGCGCAGCAAACGCAGCGGGGAGATGCCGCCCAGCGTCCAGCCCAAGCCGGGCAAGACGAGCAGGCCATGAATCAAGAGCCCGACGACGACGACGATGACGTAGCGGCCCACGGCGTAGAGCGCGTCAACACCTTGGGAGGCGACGACCTGCAGCAGCAGCGCGAACACGCCCAGCGGCGCGATCTGCATCACCCAGTCGGTGAGCCGCATCATCGCCGCGTTGAGCGACTCAAACAGGGCGCGCAGGGGCTTGGCCTCGTCGCCCATCGTCGAGAGCACGGCGCCGAGCAGAAGCCCGAAGGTGATGATGCCCAGGACGTCGCCGCTCGCCATGGACGAGAAGGGGTTCTTGAGCGTGTTCTTGAGCATCGCCAAGAAGAACTCGCCGAAGCTCTGGTGCGCGAGCTCCGGCTCGGCGGCGCCGACGGTGACGCCGAGATCGACACCTTGGCCGGGCTGGAGCAGGTTCACCAGCACGAGGCCGATGACCACGGCGATGCCGGTGGTCGCCGCGAAGAACGCCGCGCAGCGCCCGACGAGGCCGCCGACGTGGCGAATGTCGCCGAGGCTCACCACGCCGGTCACCATCGAGGCGAGCACCAAGGGGTAGATGATGAGCAGCAACATCTGCCGAAACAGCGTGCCGAGCCAAGAGACGTAGGGGATGAGCCCCGCGACGGCTTCAGAGCTGTGGGCGAGGAGCCCCAGCGGGATCGCGAGCGCCATCGCGATGAAGATGCGGATCGTGAGCTTGTTGTCGGGGCTGGACTCAGCCATCAGGAGCCTCCGGCGTCGGGGGCATGACCTTACCACCTTCACGGCTCAAGTTGGAGGGGGAGCGTCGCGACGGCGCCGCCCGAGGGGGCGGGGCTTGTCTCAGACGCCGCGACGGGTGAGCCTAACGATCTGCGCTCTGAGGAGGACGACCGTGTCACCGCCGCTTCGTTGGGAGCTTGTGCTCAAAGGAGAGGTCGTCGCCGAGGGGGAGGGCCTCGACGGCCTCAAGGCGCCGCCGGGGGACGACTGGTGGGTGCAGCCCAAAGAGCGCGCGAGCGACGCCGAGCTCACCGCGCGCGCCGTCGCCGAGCTTCACGAGCACCCGCTCGGGCGCCTCGCGCTCAAGGGCGCGACGGACGTGGCCTTGGTGCCGCTCGGGGGTCTGCGGGGCTTAGAGGCGCTGAGCCTACGCTCGCCGCGGGTCACCGACGAGGGGCTCTTGAGCCTGGGCGAACGACCGGGGCTCGTGGAGCTGGACCTCAGCGGCGCCGGGGTGAAGGACGCCGAGGGCCTCGCTGGGCTCACCGGGCTCCGGCGGCTCTCGTTGGCGCGCTGCCCGCTGCGGCCCCCGGCGGCGCGCACGATCGGCGGGCTCCAGGCGCTTCAGAGCTTGACCTTGGGCCACACCGGCTTGGGCGGCGACGACCTGGCGCCGTTGGCGGGCCTCACCCAGCTCAAGATCCTGCGCCTCGCCGGGCTGAGGCCGAGCGGTCTGGGCTTCTTGGCCGGGCTCGCGGCCCTGGAGGACCTCGACCTGAGCGGCGAGGGCGCGCTCACCGATGACGCCTTGGCGCCGATCGGGCGCCTCCGCGCCCTGCGTCGGCTGAGCCTGCGGGGTCGGGCCGGGGTGCGTGGGCCGGGGCTCACCCACCTCGCCGGGCTCGTGGCCCTGGAGGAGCTAGACCTCGGCAGCACGTCCGTAGAGCACCCCCACCTCGTGGCCTTGGAGGGGCTCACCGGGCTCACCCGGCTCTCCTTGGCCCACTGCCCCCTCGTGGAGATCGACGCCCTGCGCGCGGTCTTTGAGGCCCAGGCGGCGGATCCCCGCGCCCGGCAGGCGCTCGCCGAGGTGTGGCAAGACCGCTACGAGCTGCGGTTTGAGGCCCACGGGGCGCCGTTCCATGTGGAGCCCGCCGCCGTGGAGCCCGTCGACGCGCCGATCCCCGCGCTCTCCGCCGAGGACGTCCGCGCCGTCGCCGACGGGCTCAGCGGCAGCGCCCGGCTCCAGCGGCTCCGCGCGGTCTGTGAGGCGCTGGGGCTCGCCGTGCCCACCCAGGCGCTCACCGGCTTGCGGAGCTTGGGGCGGCTGGAGGGCCTGCGGGTGCTCGACCTCTCCGACACCCCCACCGCCGGGGCGGATCTCGCGGGCCTCGCCTGGCCGCAGCTCGCGCTCTTGAGCCTGCCGAACGCGCCGCTCGGCCCCGTGGGGCTCACCGGGCTCGGACCGTGCCCGGCGCTCAAGGTCATCGACCTCACCGGGGTCGGCGGCCTGCCCGCCGGCGTCGAGGGCTTCGCCTCCTTGGTGGGCCTGCGACTTGGCGGCGGGGCGATGGACGGCGCCGACGGGGAGCGCCTGGCCCGGCTCACCGGCCTAGAGAGCCTGAGCCTCGCCGAGCTCGACCTCCACGACGGCGCGCTGGCCGCGATCGGGCGCCTGCCGAGGCTCACCCAGCTCGCGGCCTATCGGTGTGGGCTTCATGACGCGGGCCTCGCCGGGCTCGGCGCCTGCCCCACCCTCAAAGAGCTCGATCTGGGCCGCTGCACCCTCTCGCCCGCCGACCGCCACGGCATCGGCGCCCTGCGCGGCCTGCGCTTGTTGAGCTTTCACCACACGACCTTAGGCGACGAGGACCTCCCGGCGCTGCTCAAGCTGCGTGAGGTGGCCTGGCTCGGCCTGGGGCTCACCCGCCTGAGCCCGGGCGCCGTCGCCGCCCTTCGCGCCGCCTTGCCCGCCACGGAGATCGCCGCGCCCAGACGCCCGGATTGACCTCATTCCCCGCCGTAGGCTACAAGGAGGCGCATGACCAGCGTGCTCCTCATCGTCGCTTTAGTCGCCGTCGCCGGGCTCTTCGTGTTGGGCGGCCTCGGCCTCGTCCTGTGGGGCGTGCTGCGCAGCAAAGACAAGGCGCTGGAGGCCACGGGCGCGTCGTCGGGCCCGGCGATGGGCAAGCGGGATCCGCCGCCGAAGTACATCGTCGATCTCAAGGGCCCCGCCGCCCCGGCTCGACCGAAGAAGCGCGACATCCTCGATGAGCCCGACGTAGACCCCTTCGCCGACCTGAACGAAGAGGAGGACGACCTCACCCGCTTTCCGGCCCGTCTGGAGGCGCTGGAGACGCAGCTCTTGGAGTCGTACCG
>JBEAVX010000914.1:0-4217 GCA_041160755.1 Pseudomonadota bacterium | reverse complement strand
CTCAAGGCCGCGATCAGCCGCCTGCGCCTGCGCGACACCCGCAACCTCACCTTGGGCGCCTTGCCTCTGTCGGTGATGCCCGGCGGCGACTCCGGCGAGGGCGGCGGCGTGCTCGACCGCGTGACCGTACGCAAAGACATGGTGCCGGTGCCGTACTACGAGCCGTTTCTGGCCGTGCCCAAGTCCGGCGTGCTCACGGTGAAGGTGAAGCTGCCCGACAACCTCACCACCTTCCGCCTGCGCGCCAAGGCCACCGCCGGAGACGCCCGGGTGGGTGTGGGCAAGGGGGATCTCTCTGTGCGCCTTCCTGTGGTGGCGCAGGCGGCCTTGCCACGCTTTTTGCGCCCGGGAGACTCCATCGAGGTGGGCCTCATCTCGCGGGTGGTCGAGGGCCCCGGCGGCGCGGCCCAGGTGGAGCTGAAGGCCCAAGGCGCCACGGTGACCGGGGGCGCGCCCAAGGCCGTGAAGCTTGATCCCAAGGTGGCCTTGCGTGAGGACTACACCCTGACCGTGGCCGATGACGCCCGGGGCGCGGTGACCGTGACCGGCGGCGTGCGCCGCAGCGCCGATGGCGCCGGGGACGCCGTTCGGGTGGAGCTGCCCCTGCGCGACGCCCGCCGCGACGAGGTGAGCCGGGTGTTGGCCACCTTAGACGACGGCCCCCTCAGCCTGCCCGCGGTCACCGGCGCCTTGCCCGGCACCATCCGCCGCCGGGCGCTGATCACCGATCAGGCGGCCTTGGTGCGCCTCGCCATCGGCGTCACGAACCTGCTCAACCAGCCCTATGGCAACATCGAGCAGCAGGTGAGCGCCGCCCGGGCCCTGCTCGCCCTACGGCAGCTTCGGGAGCTGATGGCCTGGACCGGCGCCGAGGACCGCATCAACCGCATGGTGCTCGACACCCTGCGGGAGCTGCCCCGGGCCGTGGACAACCGGGGCCTCGTGGCGTTCTGGCCCGGCGGACAAGGCACCGTCGCCCTCACGGCCTGGTCGTGGCGTCTCATCGACGAGGCCCAGCGGGACGGCCTGCCCATCGATCCGAGCCTCAAGACCAGCCTTGAGCGCGCCTTAGAGCGATCCTTACGCTCCGACGCCGGGGTGTTCTTGGACGGCGAGAGCTGGACCGAGCGCACCATCGCGCTCTCGACCTTGGCCGCGGCGGGCCGCTACGACGCCGCGTACTTCTCCGAGCTCAGCCGCGAGGCCCGCTGGCAAGACGCTGAAGGCGCCGCCGAGACGCTCATCGCCGGGGTTCGTGGCGGCCAGGCCACCCCTGAAGCCCTCGACGCCTTGATCAAGACCGTGCTCGACGCCTACGTCTTCCGCCTCCAGAACGGCCGCGAGGTCTACGGCGGCCTCAAGGTGGGCCGCACCGACCGCAGCCCGATGATCTTGCCCTCGGAGGCGCGCACCTTGGCCCGCACGATCCAGGCCCTCTCTCTTGCTGCACCGCAACATGAAAAGCTCGCCGCGTTGACCGAGGCCTTGGTCACCTTGGGCCAGAGCGGCGGCTGGGGTCAGACCAACGCCGACGCCGAGGCGATCCTCGCCTTGGCCGAGCGTCTTGGCGCCGGTCGCCCGGGCCAGCGGGTCGTCACCGTTCAAGAGGCGGGCGCCACCCAGCGCCTCACCTTGGGGGACAACGCGGGCTCGTTGGTCTCGGCGAACCTCGGCGGCGGCGCGGTGACGCTCACCCGGGCTGAAGGCGCGGGCCTCTTCGCCTGGGTCGAGACACGTTATGCGCCACAGACGCCCCCGGCCCAGCTCAACGAGGAGGCCCAAGGCTTCGCCGTGAGCCGCGCGCTGTGGCGGGTCGGCCCCACGGGCCCTGAGGAGCGCCTGCCCTGGACGACGGGCGGCGCGACGCTCTCGCTCCAGATCGGCGACGTGGTCGAGGACCGCGTCACCGTCGTCACGCCCCAGGCCCGGTCCCAGGTGCGCTTGATCGTGCCCCTCGCCGCGGGCTTGGAGCCGCTCAACCCGCGCTTGGCGACCTCGGGCCCCGAGGCCACACCCTCCCGCAGCCCGTCGATCCCCCCGGACTTCATCGACGCCCGGGACGACGTGGTCATCTACGGCTGGGACAACCTGCCCCAAGGCAGCGTCGAGCTCGCCCTGCGCGCCCGGGCCACCTCCCCGGGCCGCACGACCTTGCCCAGCGCCCGGGCTGAGCTGGTCTACGACGACGCGGTCTGGGGTCGGAGCGCCGGGGCGTGGGTCGCCGTGGAGTGACAGGGCGCGGCGAGATCGTGCGCGGCGGAGAAGCTTCGTGGGCGCAAGGGGCGTGCCGTCCGAGCCTATCGCTTGTCATTGGGCCGAGCCGGTGCGATCCTGATCGTTCCCCGGCCACGCCCCCACGGAGCCCCCATGATCCTCACCCTCGCCCTGCTCGCCGCCTGTAAGGACGCTGACACGCCCTCCGAGTCGGGCCTGGACTCCGGGGGCCCCATCGACACCGACGTGCCTCTGGCCGAGAGCTGCCCGGTGACCTTCACCGCCACGGCCCAGTCCGCCGCCGCCGGGATGGCCGTCGCCGGGGCGTTCAACGCCTGGAGCACCGAGGCCACGCCGATGACTGAAGGCCCCGACGGCGTGTGGTCGGTCACGGTGAACCTGAAGCCGGGGAGCTACCCCTACAAGCTCGTCGAGAAGACCGGCGCCGACGGCCGAAACGAGGAGTGGTCCTGCGACCCAAACGCCAGCGAGGCCCAATGTGACGCGGGCTACGACTGGAACCCGTCCTGCGGGCTGGGGGAGGGGAGCTGCAACTCGATGATCACCGTAGGCAACTGTGATCGGCCCACGCTGAGCCTCCAGAGCCTCGACATCGACCGCGCCGCGGGCTCTGTGCGCCTTACGCCGAGCTTCTCCCCGGCGCGCTCCGGCGCCGCGCTGCGCTCCATCCGTGTGGAGTTGGACGGCGTCGAGCAGTCCCCGCTCACCGGCACAGACGAGCTGAGCCTCACCGGGCTCGCCGAGGGGCGCCACACTCTGCGTCTCACCGCCGTGGACGAGGACGGTGTGGGCAGCGAAGAGGTCTACGTCCCGTTCTGGACAGACGATCGACAGTGGGCCACGGGGCTGATGTACTTCGTCTTCGTGGACCGGTTTGAGGACGGCGACGCCAGCCGAAACGCCTCTGAGGGCACCAACTACACCAGCACCGACTACATGGGCGGCGACTGGCAGGGCGTGATCGACCGCCTGGATTACCTCGATGACCTGGGCGTCACGGCCCTGTGGCTCACGGCGCCGCAGAACAACCCCAAAGGCGCCTGGGGCGACAAATGTGGCGCCAACTTCTCCGGGTACCACGGCTACTGGCCCGCGAGCGCCTTTGGTCTAGAGGAGCACTTCGGCGACGAGGCGCTGTTGCGTCAGCTCATCGACGAGGCCCACGCCCGGGGGATGCGGGTGCTCGTGGACTGGGTGGCGAACCACGTCCACGAGGAGCACGCCTACGCCGCGAACACCGACTGGTTCAACAGCGAGCTGATCTGCCAAGGCGACGTGTGGAACACCGCGCCCGAGGTCTGCTGGTTCGACAGCTTCTTGCCCGACATTCGCTACTACGACGAAGACCCACTGGTGCAGATGGTGGACGACGCCGTCGCCTTCGCCAAAGACTATGAGATCGACGGCTACCGTGTAGACGCGGTCAAACACATGCCCCACTCGGTGTACTTCAACCTACAGTCGAGGGTGGTCGCGGAGATCGAGCACCGCGCGGCGGGGGGCGACGAGGAGTTCTACACCGTCGGCGAGACCTTCTCCGGCGAGCGTGGCCTCATCGGCTCCTATGTGAACGCGCAGGAGCTGGACGCGCAGTTTGACTTCTCGATGTACTGGGCGATCCTCTCGGCCTTCGCCCGGAACGAGAGCACCTTGCCCCAGCTCGACGCCGAGCGCGAGGCCAGCGCCTCAGCCTACAGCGGCTACTTGATGAGCACGTTTTTGGGCAACCACGACGTCGATCGGTTCATCACCCACGCGGCCGGCCAGGTGGGCAGCCTGTACGGCGACGGCATCTGCGGCTCCGATGGCCGCCTGCGCAGCCCCGCCACCCCGCCGGGCTGGGGCGAGCCCTACGAGCGTCTCATGCTCGCCTGGACATACCTGCTCACGAACGAGGGCCTGCCGCTCATCTACTACGGTGACGAGATCGGCCTAGAGGGCTTCGGTGACCCCGACAACCGCCACATGATGCGGTTTGACGG
>JBEAVX010000902.1:0-5767 GCA_041160755.1 Pseudomonadota bacterium | reverse complement strand
GACCTCGACGATCGCGCCGTCTCCGTGCCGCACCCGCCACGATCGTGCCCAGCGCACCACCCAGGCCGCTTGGGCCCGGGCGCAGAGGGCCACCAAGGCGTCTTCAGCGGCGTCTCCGGGGCTGTCCTCGGTGGGGGCCACGGCTCAGGCCGCCTGACCAGGGCTCAGCGGGCGCGCGCCGCCGCAGAGCAGGCGCTCTCGGGCGTGCTCCAGCAGATCGACCAAGGCGAGAAACGACGCCACCTCAAACCGCAAGGTCATCGGGCCGACGCTCAGGCGCACGGCGCCGCAGGTGCAGGCCTCGACCTGGCCGACGGGGCCCTGGGCGAGGGGGATGGGGTGGCAGTGGTCATGGGACGGGACACGCACGAGGCCTCCGCGAGCTTGATGAAAGTGAAAGTCATTATCAACAAGTCTCTGGGGTCTGTCAAGGGCGTCCGCCGCCTCGCTTGAAGATCGCATCAAGAGTGTTACTGCAACTTTGATACAAATGGAGATCACCCGAATGACGCCTCCCCCTGCTCAGCTCCCGGTCACCGTGCTCTCGGGGTTCCTCGGCGCGGGCAAGACGACCCTGCTCAACCACGTCCTGCGCAACCGTGAGGGCCTGCGCGTCGCGGTCATCGTGAACGACATGAGCGAGATCAACGTGGACGCGGCCATCGTCGCCGAGGGGGGCGCCGCGCTCTCCCGCACGGAGGAGCGGCTCATCGAGATGCAGAACGGCTGCATCTGCTGCACCTTGCGCGACGACCTGCTCCAAGAGGTCAAGCGCCTCGCCGCCGAAGGCCGCTTCGACGCCTTGCTCATCGAGTCCACCGGCATCTCGGAGCCGATGCCCGTCGCCCAGACCTTCACCTTCCGCGCCCAAGACGGCCAGGCGCTCTGGGACCACGCCCGCCTCGACACCTTGGTCACCGTCGTAGACGCCTCCAGCTTCGCCGAGGAGTACGGCCGCGCCGACAAGCTCAGCGCCCGGGGGATGCAGGCGGGGCCCGAGGACGCGCGCTCCATCGCCGAGCTGCTCGCCTCCCAGATCGAGCTCGCCGACGTGATCGTGCTCAACAAGGCCGACGTCGTGCCCGCCGAGCACCTCGGCGTGCTGCGCTCGCTCATGCGCCAGCTCAACCCCGACGCCCGGGTGATTCAGGCCGTGCGCGGCGAGGTGCCCCTGGCTGAAGTGCTGCACACCGGCCGCTTCAACCCCCTCGTCGCCTCCGAGACGGCGGCCTGGCAGGCCGAGCTTCGGGCGACCCACCTGCCCGAGAGCGAGGCCTATGGCATCTCCTCGGTGAGCTTCACCGCCCGGCGCCCCTTCCATTTTGGGCGGTTCATCCAGGTCTTCGCCGCGTCTGGGGGCCGGATCTTGCGCTCCAAAGGCACAGTGTGGATGGCCCACCGCGCCGAGCAGCGCCTTCAGTGGTCCCTCGCGGTGAAGTCCTACTCTTTTGAGGATCAGGGCCGCTGGCTCGCCTTGATCCCCAAGGAGGGCTGGCCCCAAGACGAGGCCGTGCGCGCCCGCGCCGAGGCCGTGTGGGTAGAGCCCCAGGGGGATCGCCGCCAAGAGCTCGTGGTCATCGGCGTCGGGCTTGACGCCGAGGCCGTGCGCCGGGGGCTTGAGGCCGCCCTGCTCACCGAGGCGGAGCTGGCCTTGGGCCCGAAGGCCTGGGCCCGCTTCGGCCCGCGCGGGGCGTGAGGTCCGGATCGTCCGCACCTCACGCCTGAAGGCTCAGCGCTGCTCTGCTCAGCTCTGGGCGCGGTACGCGTCGATCAAGATGTCGGCGGTGCTGGGGCGCATGATGCGCGGATCGGGGCGCTCGCCGCCGACCAGGGCCTCGCGCACCTTCGTCCCGGCGATGTTCAGGGGCTTCTCGTTGGGGTGGTTCTCGGTGAGGTCCACCCGGCCGATGGACTCGTAGTACGCCGCGAAGCCCACGTTCACGGGCTTCGTGGAGAGCGCGCCCTGGAGCTTGCCGAAGATCTCCTGGGCGTCGAAGTCGCCCCAGATCGCCGTCTTGTCGTGGTAGGGGGCGTCGGCGTGTTTGCGGCCGATGACGATGTGCGAGAAGCCGTGGTTCTGGCGGTAGATCGCGTGCATCACGGCCTCGGCGGGGCCGCCGTAGAACATGCGCATGTCGAGGCCGACGAGGTGGAACACGTCGTTGAGCTCGTAGCCCTTGGACTCCCAGAGATCCTTGTCGCTGTCGCCTTCGCCCAAGGAGCGGCTCACCTGGAGCGCGCGGTAGGTGCGCATCCGGGTGGCGGCGTCCACGTCGTCGCCCTTGAGCTGGCCGACGAGCGGGTTCAGGAACACGCCCGCGTAGAGGCCCTGGCGGGTGAGGGTCTCGGCGCCGTAGACGAGGGCGTACTCGTGCGCGCGGTGCAGGGGGTTGCGGGTCTGGAAGGCCAGCGCCGCCTCGTAGCCGCGAGCGGCGATGATCGCCCGGGTGACCCGGGGCGGCAGGACGTACTCGCCGAAGGCCGCGTTGACCGCGGGGGGCAAGGCGTGGATCTTGCCGCCGACGAGCGTGGTGCGGGCGTCGCGGGTGACGATGTCGGCGCCGGGGTGGTCCATGCGGGTGGTGCCGTAGACCTTCTCGACGAAGCGGGCCTTGTCCCAGCCGAAGATCGAGCTGACCTCGATGACGCCGACGATCGCGCCGCTGGGATCACGGAGGATCGCCTCGCCGCCGATCGACAGCTTCGCGCGCTCTTCTTCGGTCACCGGGAGCGAGAGGGGGATCGTCCAAGCGTAAGGCGCGCCACCACGAACGATGTGCTGGTGGTCGAGCACGAGGTTGTGCTCGGCCTCGTCCATAAAGCCCTCCAAGGGGGAGAGCGTGCCGTCGGCGATGCGGTGCAGGGTGGCGAGATCGCCCTCGTTCAGCGTGACGCTGGGGAGAGAATCACTCTTTGCAATCAGGGACTTACGCGCGCTCCAGGGCAGCGTGCGGTTGATCAGGTCGGACAGGCCACCGTGAACGGGGACGAGAGACATCGGCTCACTCCATCATTGATTGAAGGGTCTGGTTGCGCCGCTCTATGCCCCGACCCGCGCGCTCCTGCAATCATGGGCGCTCCTGGTAAGCAATTTGTCAGTTGCAACACCACTGTCATGGCATAAGATTGCGCCTGATTCGCGATCGAGCCCGTTCGCGCCGCCCCCTCTCCAAGATGTAGAAGCTCACGGAGGCACCCTGATGAGATCCCACGCCGTACTCGCCGCCCTAATCACCGGGGCTGCGGTCTGGTCCCCGGTCGCGCTCGCCCAGGATTCAGACACCTTCAACTTCTCTGGCGACACCTTTGACAGCCAGGGAACGCTCCAGCTCGCTCACCCCAAGCTCGACGACGCCGGCTCGTATTACGCGGGTCTCGGGCTCTCCTATGCGAATGATCCGCTCGTCATTCGTTACGAGGGCTCCGACTCCGACACCACCGTCGTGCAGCACCAGTTCGGCACCCGCCTTCACGGCGGCTACAACCTGAACAACTGGTTCCGCGCCGACGTCGAGATCCCCTTCTACGTCGTCGGCAGCCCCCAAGAGGGCGTCGGTGGCGCCCGCTTGGGCGACCTTCGCCTCGGCGCCCTCGTGCCGCTGCTCACCTACGAGGATGAGGGTGTCGGCGTCGCCGTGAAGCCCTACTTCAACATCCCCACGGGCCAGGCCGCGAAGGACTCCTACCTGTCCAACGGCTTCGGCGCGGGCGTGCTCGGCACCGTCGGCGGTGAGTCGGGCGAGCTCGGCTGGCGCGCGAACCTCGGCATGGAGTTCTCCGGCGCTCAGGCGATCAACGTCGAGACGACCGAGGCCACCATCGAGGAGCTCGCCGTCGGCACGAACCTCTTCTGGGGCGCTGGCGCGAACTACCTCGTCGCCGAAGACCTCCGGGTCGGCGCTGAGCTCACCTCGGTCATCGACGCCGCCCAGGGCCTCGGCCCCTGGAACGCGAACCCGATGGAGGCCCACGTCTACGGCACCTACGGCGGTGACGAGGGCATCCTCGCCACCCTCGGCCTCGGCACCGGCCTCATCGCCGGCGTCGGCGCCCCCGACTTCCGCCTCGTGCTGGGCGTGAACTACCGCCAGCCCGGCGGCCCGCCCGACTCCGACCTCGACGGCCTGACCGACGACATCGACGCCTGCCCGATGGAGGCCGAGGACAAGGACAACTTCGAGGACGCCGACGGCTGCCCCGAGCTCGACAACGACGCCGACGGCATCGTCGACACCGCGGACTCCTGCCCGATGGAGCCCGAGGACAAGGACAACTTCGAGGACGACAACGGCTGCCCCGACCCGGACAACGACGGTGACGGCCTCCTCGACGCGGACGACCGCTGCCCGCTCAAGCCCGGTCCCAAGGAGACCCAAGGCTGCCCGGACAACGACTCCGACGGCCTCGCCAACCAAGACGACGAGTGCCCCGATGAGGCCGGTCCCAAGGAGACCAACGGCTGCCCCGACCGCGACAACGACCGCGTGCCCGACAAGCGCGACAAGTGCCCGGATCAGGCCATCGACGTGCGCGCCGAGGCGGCTCGCTCCGACGGCTGCCCGTCCCGCGTCATCGTGACGAAGGAGAAGATCGAGATCCTCGACGTCATCTACTTCGACTACAACAAGGCCACGATCAAGAAGGTCTCGTACCCGCTGCTCGCCGACATCGCGAAGGTGATCAACGAGAACCCTGACCTCACCCTGATCGAGGTCGGCGGCCACACCGACTCCGACGGCTCCAACGCCGCCAACATCAAGCTCTCCCAGGCCCGCGCCGAGTCCGTCGTGAAGCACCTGGAGACGATCGGTGGCGTCAAGGTCGGCACCCTCAAGGGCGTCGGCTACGGCGAAGAGAAGCCCGTGGTGGAGAACAACAGCGACGCGAACAAGGCCAAGAACCGCCGCGTCGAGTTCGTCATCAAGGAGCGCAAGCCCGGCAGCGACACCGTGATCCAAGAGAAGCCCGCGACCCCCTAAGTCGCTGGTGAGGTGATGATGAACCCCTCGGCGGACGACGCCGGGGGGTTCTTGTCTCTGGGCCTCGCCGGACCGCCCAGCGCGGGGATCAGGGGCGCAGGTCGGCGCCGCTCAGCGGGATCCAGCGGCTGCCGCGCACGTCCTCCACCGGGGCCTGCAGGCGCACGGACGCCCCGGCGGGCAAGGTGCAGACGACCTCCGCGGGCACGTCGGGGGTCTTGGGCCACATCTTGCGCACACGGGCGTCCGCGGGCAGGGTGACGACCTGGCCGGTCTTGCCGCCGACGCTGCGGCTGGCGTACCAGTAGCCGAGGTCCTCGGCGTCGGGAGAACAAGGCGCGCTCTCCCCGGTGGGCGGCTCCGGCGCGGCCTCGGCGACGGGCGCGGCGGGGGCCTCGGCGACGGGCGCGGGCGCCTCGACGAGGGGCTCCTCAGGCGCCTCGGGCTCCCGCAGGCGGGCGAGACCCAACAAGCCGAGCCCCAGCACGCCGATGGAGATCATCGCCACGAGGCCCCAGGCCCCGCCCCGGCTCGGCGGGTCGTCGGCGTCGTTCGCCTCGGGATCGTCGGCCTCGCTCGTGTCGCTCCGCAGCTCGGCGAAGCCCATGGTCTCGGCGGCGCGGGGGCTGTGGTCGTCGTGGAGCGGCGCGAGGGTCGGCGACGGCGCCGCGATGGGCGCCTGGGGAGGCGGCAGCGCGGGCAGCGCGGGCGGGGTCACCGGCGGACCGGACTCGACGAGGCCGAGGAGCTGCTCCAGGGCCGCCGCGCTCGCCACACGCTCCTCGCGG
>JBEAVX010000894.1:0-6872 GCA_041160755.1 Pseudomonadota bacterium | reverse complement strand
GTCTACGTGCCGCCGGGGACCTACACCACGGGCATGAAGCCGCCCGTCCCCTACGGCGTCGTCGACACCACCCAGATGGCCGTCGTGGACGCCCCGGAGCGCGGCTGCGAGGCGGCGATCCGCGACACCCCCGGCGCCTCGGCGTGTTGGGTGCAGACCGATCTGAAGGACCCCGTCGTGCCGCTCCATGAGGTCACGCTGGGCGGCGCCTGCGTGGAGCGCCTGCCCTTCCCCGGCGGCGGCCTCTACACCCCCGACGGCCTCACGCCCCGGGACGTGGCCTTGATGGAGGAGCTGCTGGCCTCGGGGATCTTTGGGCCTCGGCGCCTGTGCACCTTCTCAGAGCTGGAGGTCGCCGCCGCCGGGCCCACCCAGAACCTTCGATTTTTGACGGGTGACACCGCGGAGCCCGAGCGCTGCGCCGCCGATGAGTCCGTGCCCATCGGGGAGCGGCCCCGGTGCCAAAACCCCGAGACCGGCCTGGGTGAGTACGGCGCGGTGATCAGCCAGTGGGTCATCGCCGACGCCGACTTCGCGCGGCACGCCTGCCCGCCCGGCGAGCCCTGTGTGGCCGCCGGGGGCCGCCCGATGCTCAACGATCAAGGGGAGCCCAACGTGCGCTACGTCGTCGCCGGGGGCACCCGCCGCGCCCAGACCCGCCAGGCGCCGCTCACACCCCACACCTGGCACGACCACGGCGACCCCGGCGGCCAGGCCGGGTGCGAGTCTTTTGGCTGGGACGACGGCCCCGCCGTCTGCGCGGACCCCGACCCACGCTACCGCGCCTGCGCCGAGAACCCAGCGGGCGAAGGGTGTCTGGCCCTGGCCGCCGCCGAGGCCAACTACGAGGCCTGGCGCCTCGGCTGCCAGAACGGCACCATGACGGCCTGCATCAGCCGGGGGCTCAGCGTGGTCGTGGGGGACGACTGGCAGATCTGCCGGGAGCCTTTGGGGCCAGGTCAAGGACTGTGATCTCCGCCCGGGGCGGGCCGTCGTTTAGGATCAGCCTGCCGACGCTCACCGGAAGGGAGAAGCGCCTCGGCCCGGCGCTGCCCGGGTTCACCACGAGGGCGCGCCCGACGGTCGTGACGCTCGGCCGGTGGGAGTGGCCGCAGATGACCACGTCGGCGTCGTAGGGTGTGGACAGCTCGTTCAGGTCATGGACGACGAGGATCGACGCCCCGCCGAGGCTGAGCCGCAGGCGCTCGGACGCCGCGCCCCGAGGCAGATCGTTGTTCCCCAAGATCGCGTAGACCGGGCCGAGCTGCGCCAAGGCGCTCAGGATCGTGTCCCCGCCGATGTCCCCGGCGTGAATCACCGCGTCGCACCCGCGCAGGGCGGCGAGGGCCTCGGGGCGCAGGAGGCCGTGGGTGTCGGAGAGGAGGCCGATGTGCACAGCGTTGGGGATAACCTGCCGATGAGATCTGAGTTGTCCACAGGCTGGGGGCAACTCTGTTGACAGGTCAATCCTTCGGTGAAGCAGCGCGTGAGGGTTGGGCGAGGCGCGTCACCGAGCGCCACGGACACGCCAGGAAAAGCCCTTGGAGCCGGCCACAAAAGCCGCTAAACTGCGCGCTCCTTCAACATCCCTTGCCCCTCGGAGCCCTCATGCGCCTCCTGCCCCTGCTCGCCCTGACCCTCTTCGCCTGCAAGGCGGGCACCGTAGAGACCGACGACACGGCCACCTCCGGCGCGGACTCGGGCGGCGGCGACGACACGAGCGGCGATGACTCCGGCGGCGGCGACGACTCCGGCGGCGGCGACGACACCTCCGACCGCGAGCCCGTCGCGGAGCTCGCCCCGCTCTCCAGCGGCGAGTGCCCCGACATGAGCCGCTCCAACACCGACACCTTCCTCTCCAGCGACGCCGAGCGCAAGGTCACCACGATCATCCCCCTCGGCGGCGGCGATGACGCCTCGGTGGTCGTGTTCTTCCACGGCCTCACCTCCCCGGACGCGAGCCCCGAGCCCACCGTCGAGATGGCCGAGCTGCTCGACCTTCAGAGCCTCGCCGACGCCACGAACACCATCATCCTCTTGCCCGAGGCGCCGCTTCGGGACGCCTTCGGCACGCAGTTTTACCTCTGGGACGTCGAGCAGGCCGGCGACGCCGACCTCGTGCTGTTCGACGACCTCCGCACCTGCGTCGCCGAGGCCTGGTCGGTAGATCTCTGGCGCTTCTCGGCCATGGGCTTCTCCGGCGGCGCCTTGTTCACCACCGTCGTCGCCTCAAACCGCGCCGACACCCTCGCCACCTTCGTCGAGATGTCCGGCGGCTCCGACATCGACGTGATCCTGTTTGACGAGCCCATCTCCCGCTGGGACACCCCCGCGCGGGTGCTGCCCGGCCTCCTCTTCTCGGGCGGCGCCAACGACGTGTGGCCCAACACCAGCTTTAAGGTGGTGGACTTCGTCGCCGCGACGGACACCCTGGAGCAGAAGCTCATCGACGGCGGCCACGAGGTCGTGCGCTGCAGCCACAACAGCGGCCACACCATCACCCAGGACGAGTACGCCCTCACCCTGCGCTGGCTCGCCGCCCACACCTTCGGCGAGCCCTCGCCCTTCGCGACGGAGGGCCTCGGCGACGACGCGGACTGGTGCGTCGGCACCTTCCCACAATGAGATCAACAGAGTAAGCTCTGGCGCGCTCAGGAGCTGTCGTTATGCGTCGCTGCCCTATGTCCGGCGAAGAGATGACCCAAGAGGTCTTTCACACCGTCACCATCGACCGGTCGCCGCACGGCGTTTGGCTCGACAAGGGCGAGCTGTTCCGCATCGCTGAAGACCTCCGCGATGAGACGGACTGGAAAGACTACGCCATCGCGATCTTCCACTCCTGGTTCGCGCCCCAGGCGCGGCCCGAGGAGCACGGCGAGGGCACTGAAGAGCGTGGCCTCCCCTGCCCCATCTGCAGCGAGCCGATGCACCGCGACACCTACCGCGACACCTACATCGACCGCTGCGACAAACACGGCGTGTGGCTCGACGCGGGCGAGCTGGAGCTCATCCTCCAGCGCCTCCGCCACGATCGGGACTTCTTGCGCGGCATTCGGCTGCGGCTCTCTGAGGTCGAGCTGTAGTCCGCTCCGGGTGTAGGCGGCCACAGGCTGGCGCGCGAGGGTCAGAGAGTCGGGCTATGATGCCCGTCCCTCTGATCAGGAACGCAAGATGCGCCTCGTGACCCTCCTCAGCCTCTCTCTCGTCTTCGTCGCCTGCAACGGAGACGACAAAGACGCCGTCGTCGACACCCAGATCACCTCCGGGAACGACGAGGACGGCGACGGGCTGACCGACGACGTGGACTGCGATGATGGCGACGCCGCCGTCACCACCGGGCCCACCTGGTTCGTCGACGCCGACGCCGACGGCTTCGGCAACCCGGATTACCCCCTCGCGGCCTGCGAGGCCCCGGCGGGCTACGCCGACAACGACCTCGACTGCGACGACGGCGAGGCGACGGTCTTCCCCGACGCCCCGGAGTCCTGCGACCTGCTCGACAACGACTGCGACGGCGCCGTCGACGAGGACCTCACGGAGACATGGTACGCCGATGTGGACGGCGACGGCTTCGGTGACCCCGCCCAGGTCCACGAGGGCTGCCTCGCGCCGACGACGCTCTATGTCGCCGAGGGCGGCGACTGCGACGACCGTGAGCCGACGATCTACCCCGGCGCGCCCACCCTCTGCGACGGCCTCGACCGCGACTGCGACGGCCTCATCGACGACGACGGCGACTTAGACGGCTACGCCGATTCCACCTGCGGCGGCGACGACTGCGTGGACGACGACCCGGCGATCTACCCCGAGGCGGGGCTCTGCGCGCTGGGCGAGAGCTGCCTGGACGTGCTCAACGACGGCCGCGCGTCGGGGGACGGCGAGTACACCATCGACCCAGACGGCGCCGGGACCGGCGCGGGTCCCGTCGTCGTCACCTGCGACATGACGACCGAAGGCGGCGGCTTCACCGTGCTCGCGGATCTCGACTTCTCCGTGGACGCCTGCCCCGGCGAGTGGCTCCTCGACGGCTCAAAGCCCTACTGCCGCCGGGACTCCGAGGTCGCCAGCGCGGCCTCGGCGAGCTTCCCGACCTTCGGCGTGAGCTGGACGGAGCTGCACACCACGCTCACGGCGTATCAGTACGCGTCGATGAACGCCTTCTACTACGCCGAGGGCCGCACCCTGGACGACCTCTACGTCGATGGCCTCTCGATCACCCGCGGCGTCGCGGGCAGCCGGGAGCACCTCTACACCTTCGCCATCGGCATGACGACGAAGGGCTCCAGCGACTACGACTGCCCGGCCCAAGGCGGCAACGCCCCGCCGGACTACGTCGGCGCCAACTACGCCTGCGGCTCGGCGAACACGACCTATGGCTGGATCTACGCCTGGTACTCAAGCCCAGTGTTCAGCGCCGTGTCCACGTTGAGCGCGGCGAGCGCGGCGAGCGCCGACGACGTCGAGCTGCGCCTCATGGCCGACGAAGAGAGCGGCACCCACACCAACAGCGAAGACATCGGCCTCTCCAGCCTCAAGGTGATGGTGCGGTAGATGCCCAACAGCGGCAAAAAACGCCGCGCGGAGCTTCTGGAGCGCCGCCGGGAGAAGAAGCGGCCCAAAGCCCCGGAGGCGCCCAAACCTCCGCCGGACTCGGTGCCCGTGGACTCCACCCAGCTCAAGCCGTTCAACAGCTACGGCGCGCCGGACTGGCTCAACCGCGGCTACTACGAGGACATTGAGTTCCGCTGCCGCGACTGCCACCAGGAGCACACCTGGACCGCCCGCGCCCAGAAGTGGTACTTCGAGGAGGCCAAAGGGGTGGTCTGGGGCCAGGCCTCACGCTGTCGGGACTGCTCGGCGAAGGAGCAGGCCCGCCGCGCCGAGGCCCGCCGGGTGTGGGCCGAGGGCCTCGCCAAGAAGCGCGCTCGGCAACAAGAAGAGCAGAGCTGAGCCCGATCTTGGCCCCAAACGTGGCTAAGCGACCACCTGGCGCACGAGGCGCACGGCGTTCGGATCCCCGGTGAGCCGGGTGGTGTGCTCGACGATGGCGGCGAGCTGGGGCTCGGAGAGCGGGCGGTCGAGCAGGCTCACGTCTACGGCGACGCCCCAGGGCTCCAAGTCGTCATGGGCCGAGCGCAGGTTGTCCGCGCCCGCCTCATAGATCGCGTCGTCCAGGGCCTTCTTGGTGCCGCGGGTCGTGGCGTGCACCACAAAGAGCACCGCCCGGCCGCTCTGGTGATCTTCAGTCATCGAGATGCGGGTGCGCGGCGAGAACACGCAGTCGCGGACGGCGCCGTGGTTGGAGAGGTCGAGCTGGGTCTGGGCCACGCGCCGGGCGATGCGCGGCTGGGCCTCTTGGGTGGCGGCGCCGATGTGGGGCGTGGTCGCGATCCGGGGCTCGTGGGCGTAGGGGTTCTCCCAGCCGGGGCCGTTCTTGCCGGGCTCTTTGGGGAACACGTCCACCGCCGCGCGCCGCACCCGCCCGGCGCTCACGGCGTCGAGGAGATCCTCGGCGCTGTGTAAAAAGCCACGGGAGAGGTTGATGAACAGCCGGGGGCTGGACTCGGGCCGCTCGCTGCCCAAGGCGAAGAGCAGCTCGCGGTGAAGGCGGCTGCGGTTGGTCTGCCCGGTCACGTCCGTCGCCGAGAGGTGCACGGTGACGACGTCGGAGCCCGCGAACAGCGCCTCGGGGCTCGGCGCGGCCTCCCAGCCCATCTCGACGCCGACCTCACGCGCGACAGCGCGGCTGTCGAAGAAGCGCACCTTCATGCCCAGGGCCTCGGCGACCTTGGCCACGGCGCGGCCGATGTTCCCCAGGCCGTAGACGCCGAGCACCTTGCCCTGAATCTCAAACCGGTCCGTCGAGGACTTGTCCCAGACCCCCGCGCGGCCTTGGTCGTAGCTCTCGTACAGGCGGCGCGAGAGGCCGACGAGGTGGCCCACGACGAGCTCGACGACGCTGCGGCCGTTGGAGACCGGGTCGTTGAACACCAAGACGCCCAGCTCAGCGGCGGCGGCCTTGTCTACGGAGTCATCCCCGATCGCGCAGAGCTGCACGACCTGGAGATCCGGCGCGCTCTCCATCACCCGCCGCGTCACCGGCACCTGGGAGCGCTTGAACAGGACCTGGCTCTTGTGCTCGCTCAAGAGGCGGATCAGCTCGTCCTCGTCCGGGGTCTTGTCGATGCGCACGACCTCCATGCCGCCCTCGGCGAGGAGCTGGTCCAGCTCACGGTGAGGGTTCTCGACGATGAGCGCGCGGCGCAGCGGGCCGTTCACGATGCGGGGCATAGAGACTCCAGCGGGGGGGCGCCAGCCCCTCGGGGGCGTGTCGCGCGGGCGGAGCCTTAGCCCGGGCCGCGCCCGTCCACAAGGCGCCGCGCGCCCCGAAGGCCTCGGGTGGATCGACCCACAAACGCGCCGCGACGACGCTCACGCCGCGCCCTCTGGTAAGCGCGCTCGCCAAGCGGTAGGATGTCCGCGCACCTCCTCGGTCGGACCATTGGCACCCAAGAACGAGAACCTCCAGGGTGAGGCCGCCCCGCCGCTCGCGGAAGGCCGCTATCGTCTGCTCTCCGTCCTCGGCGTCGGCGGCATGGCCACGGTGTACCGGGGTTACGACGCGCGCCTGCAGGTGAATCGCGCCATCAAGGTGCTCTCGCCTGCGCTCGCCAAACGGAAGAGCCTGAAGTCGCGCTTTGAGGCTGAGGCCTCGACGATGGCGCTCTTGCAGCACCGAAACATCGTCTCGGTGCACGACGTCGGCGCAGACGGCAACCGCATCTTCATCGTCATGGAGCTCGTCGAGGGCGGCTCCTTGCTCGACCGGGTGCGGGATCACGGCCCGATCCCGCCCAAGATGGCCCTAGACG
>JBEAVX010000819.1:0-3038 GCA_041160755.1 Pseudomonadota bacterium | reverse complement strand
AGGTACTCCCGCTCGATCTGCTTCTCGGAGAACATCGGGATCAGCGCCGCCCGGGACTCGGCCCGCAGCGCCACCAACATCAGCCCCGAGGTGTCCTCGTCCAGGCGGTGAACGGGGTGGGCCTCGCCGAAGTGTTTGGCGCAGATGCCGACCACGTCGGCCTCGCTGCGGCGCTCGGGCGCGGGCACGGAGAGCATCCCCGGCGGCTTGTAGACCACGGCGATCGTCGGGTCACGCCAGACGACGGCGAGGTCCAAGTTGGGCCGAAGGCGCGGGCCCCGCAGGTTGAGCACCACGTCCTCGGGGGCGGCGAGGCGCACCGGATCGCGGGTGGGCGTGGCGCCGATGCGCACCTTGCCGTTGTCTAAGGCGGCGCGGGCCTCACCGCTGGAGAGCCCGAGGGCCTTGAGCTGATCGATGACACGAAGCATCCCGCCGACCTATCGTGTTTGCCTCGGCGGGGCGCGGAGGATCTGCGCGGCGTCGTGCGGAGCCGTGGCTCAGTCGCAGGCGTAGCCGCTGGCGTAGAAGGCCTGCACCAAGGTGCCTTCGCCGGGGATGGACTCCTCCTCGAAGACGATGGCGTTGGCCGTCTCGTCGTAGCGCCAGCCGGTGAGCACGTCCTCACCATCGACCGTCACGCGGATCGTGCCCTCTTGGGGCTCGTCCTCTAGGTAGAAGGTGTTGGGGAGGATCACCTGGGTGGCGAGATCGGCGATCTTGCTGACGTGCTCGCCCCAGTCGTAGTCGCAGATGGAGAGCATCAGGCCGCCCGTCGCGATGGCCGCCTCGTTGTAGCCGTGCCCGGCCTCGGCCGTGGCGCAGCCGTCCGGCACGGGGCCCACGACGGCGTTGATGTAGGCCGTGGGCGCCTTGTAGCGGATCGCGGCGACGTTCTCCGACCAGCTCGCCCCAGACGGGCTCTGCTCGGGCTCATCGGAGATGAGCACGAAGGAGACCATCGAGCCGTCCCGCATGAAGCCTTCGTTGCAGGCGCCGCCGCCCGTCGAGTTCACCGCGTTGCGGGTGATCATCAGCCCGGCCTCGGTGTAGGTGCCGCCGGGCTGGTCGACGGCCTGGCGGAACTGCGCGGAGATGTCTTCTTTGGCGGTGTCTTTGGTGATGAACGCGCCGTTCTTGCAGCCGTTGTCTTTTGTGGCCACCATCACGAGATAGTCGGCGTCGATCGCCGAGAGCTTGTCGGTGAACTTCGTGAAGTTCGAGGCGAGGCGCTCCTTGTCGTCCTCCATCGAGCAGCTCTTGTCGATGAAGAACATGATGTCGACCTGGTTCGAGCGGGGCTGCGTCCACTCATCGACGAACTCGCCCACGGGGGCGCCTTCGCCGGTCTGGGGGACGACCGGGTCGCCGCCGTTGGAGCTGACCCACAGCTCGCCGGAGTAGGCCGCGACCTCGATGGGCGTGAAGGTGACCTTGAGGTCGTAGGTCTCTTCAGGTTCGAGCTTCAAGGGCAGGGTGTAGGCGGACTCGTCCAGGACGAAGCCGTCGCCGAGCTGCGCGATGCCGTCTACGGTGAGCTCTTCGCGGCCCACGTTCTTGAGGGTGATCGTGTTGTCGCGGGCGCACTCGGGCTCGACGCGGCCGAAGTCGATGGGGTTCGGGAAGACGTAGAGCTGGGGCACGAGGCCGTAGCCGATCAGGTCCACCGTGGCGCGGGGGACCTTGGGGTCGTCGGAGAGGACGACGAGGCTGCCCTCGTGGTCGACGTTCACCGGGGAGAAGGTGATCGCGACGTCTAGGGTGGCGCCGGGCTCAATGGTGGTTGCGCCCATGGCCGTCATCGTGAAGACGGTGTCGCCCTCGATGCGCACCGAGCTGACCGAGAGCGCCTTGGTGCCCTCGTTGCTCAAGGTGACGTTGAGCGCGAGGCTCTCGCCCGGGCGCAGCTCGCCGAAGTCGAGGCGCTCCGGGCTGATCGAGAGCTCGGGCGCGAGGTCCAAGTCTTCGTCGGGCTTCTCAGGGTTGAGGCCAGTCTCGATGCAGCTTGAGCCGAGCAGCGTCCCGAAGAGCAGTGGGAACAGAAGCATGACTGGAGACTCCTGAGCGGGGCAGCGCCCTGACATGCAGAGCCCCACAAGAAGAGGATAGCTTTAGACCATGCCGATCGCTACGGCGCCCATCGGAATATGGTGCGCCTCAAAGGAAAGGTGCGGTTGATTACGCTCCAGACGTGGCTGTGGTTCTTCATCGGCGCCGAGGCGCACGCCGGGTACTCCCTCGACGTGGAGCTTCTGCGCTCGTCGCTCGCCGCAGGCACCCCGCCCGGGGTGGACTCTCCGCTCATCGCGGGCCAAGGCTCGGTGCGTGTCGGCGCGGTCTACCAGTACGAGCGCGACCCGGTGATCCTCTACAAGTTCAACGAGGAGGTCGGCGCGCTCGTCGTCAACCGCCGCGTGCTCCAGGTGGGCGCGAGCTGGGACGCCTCGGATCGCCTCTCTCTGCGCGCCAGCCTGCCGATGGCGGTGGACGGCGGCGCCGAGGTCCCTGAAGAGGACGCCCTGGCGATGGGCCACGAGGGCGCGGGCTTGGGCGATCTCTCCGTGGGCGGCCGCGTGCGGCTCGCCGAGGCCGGGCCCTTGACCTTGGGCCTTCACGCCGACGTCTACGCGCCGACGGGCAAACGAGAGGCCTATCTCGGCGAGGGCACCTTCCGCGTGAAGGCCGGCATCAGCGGCATGGTGGAGGTCGGCCCCGCCTTGATCGTCGCCGATGGCGCCTACGCCGGTCGCCGCACCGACGACACCGGCCTCGACTACAAGATCGAGCCCACCTTTGACCTCAACCTCGGCGCCGTCGTCGGCCTCTGGCCCGATCGCCTCAACTTGACCGCGGCGCTGCTCACCCGAGGCGGCGCGTCGAGCCTGTCCACCCGGGGCGGGCGCAGCGGCGAGGGCCTCGTCGGCGCGCAGATCTTCCCCGGCGACGGCAGCTCCCAGTGGGATCTCGGCGTCGGCAAAGGCATCGCCGACGGCGTCGGGTCCACGGCGTTTCGGTACTACGTCGCCTACACCTGGGTG
>JBEAVX010000806.1:0-8719 GCA_041160755.1 Pseudomonadota bacterium | reverse complement strand
CCCGCCCGCCGGGGCGTCCGCCGGAGCGTCGGCCGGGGTGGCCGGGGCGGCGGCGAGGGGGAAGGACAGGTCGAGCTTGATCAGGACGTCGTCCTTGATCAGGTCATCGGGCTTGCCGGGGTAGACGATGCCGAAGTCCTTGCGGTTGATCTTGAACTCGGCCTTCGTGGTGGCCTTGTCGGCGGCGACGGCGATCGTGGCGGGGAAGGTGATCGTCTTCTTCACGCCGTGGAGCTCAAGGTCGCCGGTGACCTCGTGGGTGGCGCCTTCGGGGGTGGCCTTCTCGACGATGTTGCGCGAGGTGAAGCTCGCCTTGGGGAACTGGGCCACGTCGAAGAAGTCGGGGGAGTGCAGGTGCTCGGTCAGCTTGGGGTCGTCCGAGGTGAGGGAGGCCGTCTCGACGGAGAAGTCGGCGCCGACGACCTTGCCCTCGTTGATGAGGGCGCTGCCCTCAAACTTGCCGAAGGCGCCGGGGTGCTCCTTCGTGATCTTCGCGCCGACCCACTCGATCTTCGAGGTGGCGACGTCGGCCGCGTAGGCGGTGCCGGTCACCTCGACCTTGGGCTCCTCGACGACGGGGGGCGGCGTGGGCTCGATCACATCAGCGGTGGGCTTGTCCTTCATCTCGCCTTCGCCGCAGGCGACCGTGAGGGAGAGGACGATGAGGCTTGAGGCCAGCAGTAGACGCATGGGATGCTCCTTGTGGATTCGGCCTCGCGAAATATCGCGCTGGTGTCAGCGCGCAAGCCGGATCGCAGCGCATGCTATCCCAGCGCGCCCTGCGCCACGACCCCCGGAGCCCAGATGTCCCTCTCTCCCGACCAGCTCACCCCCGCCTACATCCAGCAGTTCATCGAGGAGGACTCCTCGCTGTGGACCTTAAAACGTGTTGATATCGCAGAGGTTTTGCGTCTACTACACGATCTTGGCCACGCCAAGGCCGTTCAAAACGAAGACCAGCTCTATGAGGCGCTGCTCGACGTGATGTACAAGACGCGCCCCACCGGCCCGACGTGATTCCGCAAGGATCGTCGACGATCGTCCCCCAGCGCGCGGCGCGGGTGTACGATCGCCCCTCCCCGATCCCCGGAGCCGCGCGTGGGCCCTGAAGATGTCCTGGAGTTTTGGTTCGCTGGGGCTGACGGCGACGCGCCGCCGCCGCCGCACCGCATGGCGCTGTGGTTCGGCGCCAACCCCACCCTCGACGCCGAGGTCCAGGAGCGCTTCGGCGCCACCTGGGACGACGCCGTCGCCGGTCGCCTGAACGCCTGGGTCGAGTCGGGGCCCTTGGGCCGCCTCGCGCTGATCCTCGTGCTCGACCAGCTCTCGCGGAACATCCACCGGGGCCGCGCTGAAGCCTTCGCCGGGGACCCCCTCGCCCGGGCCCTCGCGGTTGAGGCCCTCGACGCCGGGGAGCACCTCCTCGTGCCGCCGCTCTACCGGCTGTTCTTCATCTTGCCTCTGGAGCACCACGAAGACCTGGCCTCCCAGGAGCGCGCCCTGGCGCTCACCGAGGCCCTCGCCGCCGACGCGCCCCCGGCGATGCAGCAGGACGCCCAAGGCTGGGTGCAGTTCGCCGTGCGGCATGTGGAGCTCGTGCGGCGGTTTGGGCGCTTCCCCCATCGAAACGCCGTTCTGGGCCGCGCGGAGACCCCCGAGGAGGCGGCGTACCTCGCGGGCGGCGGCGAGACCTTCGGCCAGAAGGCGGCCACAAACGAGGAGTCCCGCTGATGTCGGAGCGATCCACCGGCCTGTTTCTGCCGGGGCACGTCCCTGGCCCCGCCCTCGCGGCGGTCTTCGCCGAGGCCCCGGGGCTCTCCCCTGCGGACCTGAGCGGCGAGGAGGCCCCGCGCGTGGGCCACGGCGAGCGCGCCGGTCGGGCCTACACCCACGTCGCCCTGCGGCTGTTTGAGGTCGGCGGCCTCGCGCTCATGGAGCAAGAGCGGCCCCCGGGCCCCGATGAGCTGGAGATGTGGCTCGGCGCGCGGCTCTCCCGGGCCTATGGCCTCGCGCTCTTCGCCCACTACGACGACGAGCGCGGCGCCGGTGGCCACGCGCTGTTCCGGGATGGCGCCTTGGTGAGCCGGGCGGTGATCGACGGTCGTCTGGATCGCCCCGTGCGCCGGGGGCTCGGCGCTGAGGAGCCCCTGACCCACGTAGACCCGTCGGACTGGGTGTGGCCCCACATCGCTGAAGCCGTCGAGCTGGGCACGACCGCCCTGTTTGGCCCCGGCGTGCGCACCGACGACGACCTCGCGGCGCTCATCCAGGCCGCGGGCGCCGTCGCGGTGACCGCCGCGCCCAAGGCCGCCGCGCCCAAGGCCGCCGCCCCCGCCGAGCCCACCGGCGGCGGCGCCCGCAAGCGCGACAAGCTCAAGGGCGCGCTCAAGGGCCTCTTGGGCTGGGATTGAGCTGGGATTGAGCTGAGACCGATCCGTTCTCTGGAGCAAAGACCATGGCCTTCGAGCGTTTCTTTGGCGACGCCTACCTCAACGACGCCGAGATCCAGGCCTGGTGCCGCGCCTTGGCCGAGGCCCGCCCGGGCTGGGTGACGCTCACCGAGCTCGGCCCCACCCGAGGCGGTCGGCCGATCCTGCTCCTCACCTTGGGCAAGAACGACGGCCACCAAGACACACGCCCGGGCTTCTGGCTCGACGGCGGCACCCACGCCGCGGAGTGGACCGGCGTGATGGCCGCGCTCTACGCCGTCTCCCAGTGGGTTCAGCGTCTGGACGAGGGCGACGTGGCCTTCACCCGCTGGCTCACCCAGCACACGATCACCGTGATGCCGAACGTCTCCCCCGACGGCTACGAGGCGATGATCCGGGGGGAGCCCTACCTGCGCTCCACCCTGCGGCCTCCGCCCGACGGCGCGGCGCGCTCCGGCCTCGACCCGAGCGACCTCGACGGCGACGGCGCGACCCGCTGGATGCGCTGGCGCCACCCGGCGGGCCCCTTCGTGCAAGACGAGGAGGTGCCGCTGTTCATGCGGCCCCGGCGCCTCGCGGACTCCCCCCAAGACGCCTTCTTCATGTCCTTCGAGGGCAGCCTGATCAACTGGGACGGCGTGCGCTGGACGAGCGCCCCGGCGCGGTACGGCCTCGATCTCAACCGCAACTTCCCCGCCCATTGGGCGCCGTTCTCGATGTTTGGCCAAGACGGCGGGCGCACGCCGCTCTCGGAGATCGAGAGCCGGGCGATGATCGACGCCTTCTCCGCCCGGCCGATGCTGAGCGCCGGGCTCACGAACCACACCTACACCGGGGCCCTGCTCACCCAGCCCTACCGCCAAGACTCGCCGATGAAGGACGGCGACGTGCTGTTGATGGAGACCTTGGCCAAGGAGGCCTGCGAAGGCACGGGCTACCGGGTGATCCGCGTCTGCCCCGACTTCATGTACGACCCCAAAAAAGCCATCGTCGGGGTGTGGGCCGACACGATGTCGTCGGTGTTCGGCGTGCCGGGCTACACCTTGGAGCTGTGGAACCCCTACGGCCACTGCGGCGTCGAGGTGCCGCGCCCGGCGGAGTTCTTCGCCAACCCCGACCCGGCGATCCTCCGGGCGATGATCCGCCACTTCTCGGCCCAGCCCGGCGCGACGAGCCCCTGGCGGCCCTTCGACCACCCCCAGCTCGGCCCGGTGGAGCTCGGCGGCATCGACTACATGCGCACGATCCGCAACCCGCCGCTGGCGGAGCTGCCCGCCGAGTGCCACCGTGGCTTCCTCGTGGCCGACCGCCTGCGCCTGGCTTTGCCCCAGGTGCAGGCCCAGGTCGTGATCCAGGGCGACGGCCCCGGCCCGCGCCTCGTGCAGCTCCAGCTGGAGAACGTCGGCTGCCTGAGCAGCGCCGGGCTCGCCCGGGCCGAAGAGATCGGCGCCGCGCCGTCGGTCTCAGCGAGCCTCCACCTGGGGCCTGGGGTTCGCCTCGTCCATGGCGCCGCCGAGCAGGCCCACGCCCACCTCGACGGCTGGGGCGGGGCCCGAGGCTTCGGCGCCGCGCACCCGATCTACCCGTCGCTGCCCATCCGGGGTCACCGGGCGGGCTTCGTGTGGTGCGTCGAGGGCCAAGGCACGATCACCGTGGCCTGGCGCGGCGGTCGCGGCGGTCGGGGCGCCATCGACGCCCAGATCTCCTGAGCTCAGATCTCCTGAACGATGCCGTAGGCGCTCAGGTAGCTGTACCAGTCGCCGCCGATCTCCCACCAGTCCTCGCCGCCGGCGTCGTCGCCGGTCTGCCAGGCCACAAACGCCGTGGTCATGCCGCGCACGGTGAGGCCGATCTCCTCTTCAGTGTAGGCGCTGCCCGCGCCCGCGCACAAGAAGCGGCAGATGTCGTCAGACGGGCTCTCGAAGTCGCAGTGGTCGGCGCCGGGCACCCGCAGATCGCGGCTGTTCGGGGCGGCGTCGAGCATGGTGACGCCGTTGTTGTTGGAGTTGCACAGCCCCGACTCGCCGAACAGGCCGTAGAGCGGCACGGTGATGGACGGCGCGGCGAGCAGGCCGTCGGTCTCGGCGCTGTCGACGGCGTCGAGGCCCACGGCGCCTAAGGCGTTGGGGTCGGCCGCGGCGGCGAGCGCGGCGCTGAGCCCACCGGCGCTGTGCCCGATGTAGGTGACGTCGTCCCCGCCCCACACGGCGTCGGCCAGGGTGACCATGGTCTCGGCGTTGCGGGGGTGGTCGGCGTCAAAGAACGACGAGAAGCACAGCTCGGGGGTGACGACGACGTAGCCCCAAGACGCGAGGTGGCTGGCCCAGTCGGCGACGTTCGCGGCGGTGCGGGAGAAGCCGTGGGCGAGCACGACGTGGCCGTTGTCGGTGCCGTCCGTCGGGCCGAAGACCGAGTAGCTGAGCGTGCAGTCGGCGTCGATCACCTCGCTGCCCGTGGTGACGGTCACCGCCCAGGGGCCCTCCTCGCGGTAGTCCGTCGTCTCCGGCGTGTCGCTGCCCGGGTCAGACGTGTCGTCGCCGGAGTCGTCGGTGGACGAGCTGTCGTCGGTGGACGAGCTGTCGTCGGTGGCGGTGCTGTCGTCGGTGGCGGTGCTGTCGTCCGTCGCGGTGCTGTCGTCGGTGACGGTGTCGCCGCTCACGTCGGTGTCGTCGACGGCCTTGTCGTAGCTGGAGTCCGCGATGTTGCCGCCGCAGGCCGCCGTCAGGAGGAGGAGGAGAGGGGTCACACGCATGGGGGAGCCTCGGTCTTGTATGGGGGGAAGCAGCACGAGATATCCCGAACCGGCTCGGCTGAACAGCCCCCCGACCCACCTCCACGGCGCGATAAGCCCAAACGCCCGGCGCGGCGCCTACGACGGCGGCGGCATCTCGATGAGGTAGGTCGTCGTGAGGATCGTCGGGATGCCCACCTCCGCCATGCGTGGGTTGGGGGCCTCCTCGATCTCGTTGAGGATCGTCACCTGGCAGTCGTTGAACAAGGCGCGCACATCCTCCTCCGGCACGGAGAACGGCGGGCCGTCGATCTTCGACTGGTCATACGCGAAGGCGTTGAGCAGGATCTTCGCGTTGGGCGAGAGCATGTGCTTGAGCTTCTGGACGTAGCTCGGGCGCAGGTCTCGGGGCAGGGCGACGAGGGAGGCCCGGTCCCAGGCGCGGTCAAAGATGCCGTGGGTGGCGGGGTCGAGCTCGAAGAAGTCGCCCTGAAGCACGGTGAGGCTCACCGAGCGCCAGACGGTGTACGGGGCCTCTTCAGTGACGACGGCCTCGATGTTGTGCTCCTCGTGGAAGGCCTCGATGGCGAGCTCCGAGAGCTCGACGCCGACGACGTGGTGCCCACGGCGCACGAGCCAGGCCAGGTCGTGGGACTTGCCGCACAGGGGCACGAGGATCTGGTGGCCGGGGCTGCGGATCCACTGCCCGGCGTGCCGCTGGAGATCAGCGTGAACGCCGTTCTGATGAAAGCCGATCTGCTTCTCACGCCACCGCTTGAGCCAGAACTCACGATCCATAGAACCTCCGACCTCTTGTGGAACGGTGGGCGCCTCGCCGAGCGCCTCACCATCGTCCAGATGAGAGTATTCGCCCGGGCCGGCATGTTCATCTCAATCGCAGAACGGCCCCTTGAACAGCACGCCGTTGTTGGCCTCGGAGCACTCGTTGATGATGCCGAGGCCCGTGCCGTCGTCGTCGACGGTGAGCCACAGGCCCGCCGCGCCTTTGACCTCGGCGGCGTCGAGCTCAAAGAGCTCCGCGTCGCTCACCCAGCCGGACTCGATGGCGCCAGGGACCTCCCGGGTGCGCAGGAGCGTGTTGGCGCCCGAGGCGTCTTGGGCGTACAGGGCGAGGGTGACGGTCTTGTCCGTGGGCTCGTCGCCCAGGTTCCAGGCGCGGACCTCGACGATCACCGAGCCCAGCTCGCAGGCGTCCAGGCACACGTCCACGAACTCGGCGGTGAGGTCCGAGGCCAAGGTGAAGACGTCGCCTTCGGTGCCCGCGTGCCAGGTGTTGTGGGTGGTGAAGTTGGGCTCGGCGTTCACCGGCACGGTGAGGTCGTCGTTGATGTTGTTGATGTAGTAGGCGTGCTGGTTCCACACCTCACGCGCCGGGCGCCAGGTGCCGTCGACGTCGCCATACGCCGAGACCGCGCCGTCGCTGGCCTGGTGGCAGACGATGATCTCGGCCTGGCCGTCCTCGTCCACATCAGCGATGGTGGGGTAGTCGAACATCGTCGCCGAGGAGTGGTCGGTGGAGTAGAACTTCACCGCGCCCGTGGGACCGTCAAAGACGAACATCTGGAGCTCGTCGATGTAGACGACCTCCATCGATCCGTCGCCCTCAAAGTCGAAGAAGCTCGCGGCCGTCGCGCCGGACTCATCGGTGACCGGCGCCCGCCAGAAGACCTTGCCGTCGCGGCGGAAGACCACCAGCTCGTTGCCGCCGGCCGTCACGATCTCGGGCAGGCCGTCGCCGTCGAGATCGGCGATGCCCGCCGGGGCCAAGATGTTCGCCGTGGGCAGGGTGATCGGCCCCCACATCACCGTGCCGTCGGTGTCTACGGCGCGGATGGTGTTGTAGGACATGGCGATGTACTCGCCGAACTCGTCGTCATCGAGGTTCGCCGGGCTGATCATGGCGTCCTCTTGATCGGCGTCGTGCCACAGCGTCACCCCGTCGGGGGAGTACATCGCGTCGCCGACGATGACCTCCTCCACGCCGTCGAGGTCGAGGTCCATCACGGCGGGCACGCTGGACTCGGAGATCGAGAAGCCGCCCAGATCAACCTGCCCGTAGGAGCCGCGCCCGTGCTCGCCGACGCCCCGGGTGGTGCCGTCGGCGTTGAAGATCACCCGGCCGATGATGATCTCCGGCGCGCCGTCGTGGTCCATGTCGGAGATCACCGGGGCCGAGGCCCAGTCGAAGTCCCGGCCCTCGAAGGTGCCCGTCTCCCAGAGCTGCTTGCCGGTGTGGTCCCAGGCCACGGCGCGGTAGTCGCCCACGGCGAAGAGCGAGCTGGCGTACTCCCGCACGCCGATGATCTCGACGTCACCGTCGCCGTCGAGGTCGGCCACGGCTGGGGGCGAGCCATACGCGAGCTTGCCCGCGGTGGACTCTTTCCACAGCAACCCGGAGCCGTCGCCCTTGAAGGCGTGGAGCTGCCCGTTGCCGATGAAGGGGGTGATGTTGACCAGAACCTCAGGCGCGCCGTCGCCGTTCACGTCGGCGACGATCGGCTGAGAGGTACACCCGGAGTTGGGGGCGTACTTCCACTCGACGACGGGGGTGAACCCGGCCTCGGGCGGCGCCTCGCAGGTGTCGCCGACCCCTTGGAACGCGCCAGCGTCGGCCTCAACGGAGCAGTCGCCGATGCTGATCACCCCGCCGGAGTCCCCGCCGCCGGTGGTGCCCGTGTCGTCGCGGCCGCCGTTCTCGTCGTCTTTGTCGGGGAAGAGCTTGTAGTCGGAGCATCCGAAGGCGAAGCCGACGAGCAGGAGCGCGGGGGAGAGACGTGCGGTGCGAAGCATACGAGGGGCCTCCGAGGGCCGAGCGGGTGCGTGGGGGGGCCAGAGCTTGCCAATATAGCGCGTCACCAGCGTCGGCGCGCGGGGAGGGCAAAAAGGCGCGGCGTCGGCGTCGGCGTCGGCGCGTGGGGGCCCTCAGAGCTCCAGCGCCAAGGGCGCCTCGGCGCCGAGCTGGGCGGCGAGGCCCATGATGTCGGCGTAGTTCCAGATCTCCTGGATCCGGCCATCGACGATGTGCAGAAGCTCGATCCCCTCCAGGCGGACCATGCGGTGAGAGGCGGGGATCCCGAGGAAAGGCCCCCGCTGCACGGCGTCGAAGTGGTACCGCAGCACCGCCCGATCCGCCGTGACCACGAGCTCATCCAGCTCCCAGATGACGCCAGGGAAGGCCTCATAGGCCATCTGCATCACGCCTTGGAAGGCGGTGATCCCGACGATGTCGCCGACGCGCAGGTGGCTCACGAGGGTCTCCGCGAGCGCCAAGCTGAGCTCGTCGAGGCGTCGCGCGTTGAGCAGCTCGACGTAGGTCAAGGCGAGGCGGCGGGCCTCGGCGGTTGGATCGCTCATGGGCTTCCTCGGAGGGGCGCGGGGAACGCGGCGGCCGCGATGGCGGCGAGGGAGACGAAGACCGCCTCGTGGCGGGGGCCGTGGTGTCCGGGCGAGGGGTCTTCGCTGTCGATGACGCCGACGACCTGACCGTGCGCGCAGATGGGCACGGCCAGCTCGGAGCGGGCGGGGAGGAGGTCGGGGA
>JBEAVX010000796.1:0-6538 GCA_041160755.1 Pseudomonadota bacterium | reverse complement strand
GCCCGGGTGATGTCCGCCGGTCGCCGCCCCGTCGTGCTCTGCGCTGATGACGCCCCGGAGCGGGTTCTGCCCGCCGACGTCGTGCGTGTGCCGCGGGCTGAAGGTGGCGTAGACCTTCGCGCCGGGCTCACGGCGCTCACCGCGCGTGGCGTTCACAGCGTGCTCGTCGAGGGCGGCGCCAGGCTCAACCGCGCGTTGTTCAGCGCCGGGCTCGTCGATCGGCTCTGCCTCTTTGTCGCCCCCAAGGTGCTCGCCGGGGGCCTGGGCTTCGTCGGCGGCGCGCCGCTGCCGCTGGAGTCGGCCTTCGGCCTACGCCACGTCTCCGCCCGTCCGGTCGGGGACGAGCTGCTCGTCGTCTTGGAGCGCGCCTGATGTTCACTGGGCTGGTCACGGATCTGGGCACGATCCTCTCGGTCAAACCCCGGGAGAAGGGCGTGGTGCTGAGCCTTCGCACGGCCTACGACCTCTCCACCGTCGAGCTCGGCGCGTCCATCGCCGTGGACGGCGTCTGCCTCACCGTCGAGACGAAGAGCGCTGACGTCTTCACCGCCACGGCGGGCCGGGAGACGATGGAGCGCACCACCTTAGGCGCGCGTCGCCCGGGGGATCGGGTGCATCTGGAGCAGGCCCTGCGCGCCGGGGATCGCCTCGGCGGGCACCTCGTCCAGGGCCATGTGGACGGCGTCGGCACCCTACGGTCCTCGTTCGAGGACGGCGAGAGCTGGGTGTTGTGGGTGGAGGCGCCGCCGGAGCTGTCGAGATACATCGCCGAGAAGGGCTCCATCTGCGTCGACGGCGTGTCGCTGACCGTCAACGAGCTACGAGGAGACGCCTTCCGCGTGAACGTCATCCCCCACACCGCCCGGAGCACGCACATGACCACGCGCCGCCCCGGCGAGGGTGTGAACCTGGAGGTGGACGTGCTCGCGCGCTACGTCGAGCGGCTGCTGCGGGCGGAGTCCGGCGGCGGAAACCTGAGCTTCGAGCGCCTGCGGGCCTTGGGCTACACCGGGAAGGAGCGCTGATGTCGTTCATCGTGATGGACCACGACCCGCTGCGTCGTGTGGAGCAGGGCCTGGAGGACATGCGGGCCGGGAAGATCGTCATCCTCGTCGATGACGAAGATCGCGAGAACGAGGGCGACCTCACCATGGCCTCGGACAAGGTGACGCCCGAGGCGATCAACTTCATGGCGACCTATGGGCGCGGGCTCATCTGCCTCACGCTCACCGCCGACCGGGTCCGTGAGCTCGGCCTGCCGATGATGGCCTCGAACAACCTGAGCCCGTACCACACGGCGTTCACGGTCTCGATCGAGGCCCGCGAGGGCGTCACCACGGGCATCTCCGCCGCCGACCGCGCCCAGACGATCAAGGTCGCCATCGACCCCACGAAGGGCCCCTTGGACCTCGTCACGCCGGGGCACATCTTCCCCCTGCGCGCCCGGGACGGCGGCGTGCTCGTGCGCACAGGGCAGACCGAGGGCAGCGTCGATCTCGCCCGGCTCTCGGGGCTCACGCCCTCGGGGGTGATCTGCGAGATCATGAACGAAGACGGCACCATGGCCCGGATGCCTGATCTGGAGCGCTTCGCCGCCACCCACAAGCTGCACATCCTCTCCGTGGCCGACATCATCAAGTGGCGCCTGCGCAACGAGCGCCTCGTGATGCGGGTGCTCGACGCCCGGCTGCCGATGCCGGAGCACGGCGAGTTCAACTGCCGCGTCTACCGCTCGGTGACCGACGGCGGGATGCACCTCGCGTTGTGGAAGGGCCAGATCCCCGCCACGCCGCTCGTGCGTGTCCAGGCCGCGGATCCCATCGGCGACGTGTTCCGCGCCGGGTCGTCCGACGCCGCCGCCCAGCTCCAGACGGCGATCACCCGCATCTCTGAAGAGGGCGGGGTGCTCCTGTACATGAACGTCTACGGCGGGCGCAGCGAGGCCGACCTCTTGGCGATGTTCAAGAGCCACCTGCTGCCCCAACAAGGCGCGGAGGAGCTCCAGCCCGAGGCCCGGGCGCCCGAGGCCAGCGGCCTGCGGGAGTTTGGCTCCGGCGCGCAGATCCTCCTCGACATGGGCATCCGCGAGATGCGGCTGCTCACCAACAACCCACGCAAGATCGTCGGCTTGGAGGGCTTTGGCCTCCGCGTGGTCGAGCGTGTCCCCATTGAGGTCCAGCCGACTGATCAGAACCGCGGCTTCTTGGCCGCGCGCGCCGCGCAGCTCGGTCACCTCCTGAACCTTCGGAGATAAAACGCCATGCGCGTCTATGAGGGGCTTCACACCGACGCGGGCGGTCGCTTCGCCCTCGTCGTGTCCCGCTTCAACGATCTCATCACCTCTCGCCTGCTCGACGGCGCGCTCGACACCCTTCGCCGCCACGGCGTCGACGTCGAGAGCCGCTGCGAGGTGATCTGGGTGCCCGGCGCGGTGGAGATCTCCGTCGCCGTCGCCCGCCTCGCCCGCACCGGGCGTTACGACGCGATCATCGCGCTCGGCTGCGTGATTCGGGGCGGCACGCCGCACTTCGAGTACGTCGCCAGCGAGGTCGCCAAAGGCACCGCCCAGGTGGCGCTCCAGACGGGGGTGCCGGTGATCTTCGGCGTGCTCACGACGGACTCCATCGAGCAGGCCATCGAGCGCGCGGGCACCAAGATGGGCAACAAAGGCGCCGAGGCGGCCTTGGGGGCGCTGGAGATGGTCTCCTTGTTCAAGACCCTCGACGTGGGGGCTTAGGTGGCCAGTCGACGACGCGCGCGTGACTACGCCCTCCAGGCGCTCTACCAGGCCGATCTCGCGAGCACCTCCGCGAAGATCGCCTTGGATGGCCTCTGGGCGGGGATCCTCGACGGGGCGGATGAGTCGCTTGGGGCGCATCAGCCCGAGGCCGACGAGGTCACCTTCGCCACCACCCTCGCTGAAGGGGTAGACGCCAAGCGGGAGGCCCTGGACGCCCGCATTCAGGCCAGCTCAACGAACTGGCGCGTGGCCCGGATGTCGTTGGTCGACCGGAACATCCTGCGGTTGGGGGCCTACGAGCTGACCTTCCTCAACGAGATCCCGGTGAACGTGACGATCAACGAGGCCATTGAGCTGGCCAAACGGTTCGGCACCCAGGACTCCAAGGCGTTCGTGAACGGCATCCTCGACCGCATCGCCCGCGACGCGGGGCGCCTGCCTTGAGCGCGGCGGCGTCCCAGGCGCCGCCTCCTGTGTGGGCGCGAGAGACGCCCACGAGCAACCACGTCGTCGCGCTCTGCGCCGCGCTCCTCGTCGTCTTGGCGTCGATCCTCATCGACCCCAGCCGCGAGGGCGCGACGCTGTTCGGCGTGGCGTTGCCCCCGATGTGCGCGCTCAAGACCCTCACCGGGCTCGACTGCCCGGGCTGCGGGCTCACACGATCCTTCGGGTTTATGGGGGAGGGGAGCCCGATTGAGGCGCTCAAGATGCACCTCCTCGGCCCGGCGCTGTGGATCTTTGTGGCGGCGCAGATCCCGTACCGGTTGATGATCCTGGGCCGTCGCCTTGGACCCTGGAATGCTCCGGCCGCCGACGTGTCAGAATAGCGCGCATCCCCGGAGGGTTGATGAACAGGCTCGTGACCATCGTTGTGGCGGCGTCGCTGACGTTTGGTGTGAGCGCGCTCTTGGCGCCGAGCACAAGCGCGCAGCAGACGCCGTGCGCCGGGGAGAAGTGTGTGACCGACGGGGTCGCCGCGGCGAACGGGCGGGGCAGCGCCGCCGACGCCAGCCGCGCCATCGCGCTCTTTGAGAGCGGCTGCGTTCAAGGCGTGAAGTCGTCTTGTGCCCACGAGGCCTTGATGCGTCTGTCTTGGGAGGACGACGGCGAGGCCGTGAGCCGCGCCTTCGCGGCGCTCGCCGAGGCCGAGCGGGAGCGCCTGCGGGCGGTCTACACCGCGGACTGCGACTCGGGCGCCATGCGCGCCTGTTTCCACGTCGGCGTGCTGCAAGAGGGCGGCTTCGCGGCCCCCAAAGACACCGCCGCCGCCTTGGAGCGCTTCTCGACGAGCTGCAACGCCGGGGTGGCCCGGGCCTGTTACCGCGAAGGCAAGCTCATGGAGAGCGGCCCGCCGGGCTATCGCGACGTGATGCAGGCCCGGGAGCTCTACCGCCAGGCCTGCAACGGCAGCGACCAGGACGCCTGTTACGCCTTGGGCATGTCGCTCCTCGGCGCTGAAGGCGCGGCGAACCGGGAGCAGGCCGAGAAGCGCTTCGTGCTCGCCTGCGAGAGCCAACACCCTGGCGCCTGCCGTGAGCTGGGCAAGATGCACCTCGGCGGCAAAGCGACGGCCTCGGACGCGGCGAAGGGCAAGGCCCTGCTCGATCAGGCCTGCAAGGCCGGGGACGCCGAGGCCTGCGCCCTGAGCAAAGGCGGCTGACGATGTGGGATCCCGAACGATACGCCCGCGCCTTGGACCTCGCCGCCCGCTGCCACGGCGACCAGCGCGACCCGGGCAACGGCTTCCCCTACGTCGTTCACCTCACGAAGGTGGCGGCGGAGGTGATGCGGGTGGCCTCGGCGGAGCTCAACATGGACCTCGCCGTCACCTGCGCCGTGCTGCACGACATCGTCGAGGACGCCGGGGTGACCGTCGCCCAGCTTGAGGCCGAGTTTGGCGCCGACGTCGCCGCCGGCGTCGCCGCCTTGACCAAAGACGAGGGCCTGCCCAAAGAGGCGCGTATGGCCGACAGCCTGCGCCGTCTCCAGGCCCAGCCGCGTGAGGTGCAGCTCGTGAAGCTCGCCGACCGCATCACGAACCTGGAGTACCCGCCGCACTACTGGACGGCGGCCAAACGCCGGGCCTACCTGGAGGAGGCGGGCCGCATCCACGACGCGCTGGGCGCCGCGCACCCGGGCCTCGCCGCGCGGCTCTTGGAGCGTATGGCGCGGTATGAGGCGTGGGTCGGCGAAGGCGCCTAAACGCCGTAGGCCTCGCTCACGCGCTGGTTGAGGTGGGCGATCAGGTCCGCGACGAGATCCCGAGGCCCGGTGACCGACTCCACCAGCGCCGGGGCGTCGAGCAGGTGGCCCTTGTCGTGGATGTGTGTGCGCAAGAAGCCGAGCGCCGGGGAGAGATCACCCCGGGCCACGTCGTCCCACAGGGTCGGCACCTGCGCCTCCATGGTGAAGCGGAGGGCGGCGGCGTAGAGGTTGCCGAGGGTGTAGCTGGGGAAGTAGCCGAACAGGCCGGACGACCAGTGGACGTCCTGCAGCGCGCCCTCGCTGAGCTTGGTCGGGCGAACGCCCAGGGTGGCCTCCATGCCGTCGTCCCAGGCCCCGGGGAGGTCCGCCACGGGCAGCGCGCCGGAGAGCAGCGCGCGCTCCAGGCGATACCGCAGCGCGATGTGCAGGTTGTAGGTGACCTCATCGGCGAAGATCCGGATGAGCGAGGGCTCCACGCGGTTGAGCGCGCCGAAGAGCTGCTCCGGCCGCGCCGGGGCGTCGGGGAAGGTGAGGTTCGTCTCCCGGGCGAGGAGCTGGCAGAAGGCCGCGCTGCGCCCGATGACGTTCTCCCAGAACCGCGACTGGCTCTCGTGCAGGCCGTAGCTCGCCGCCGCGTCGATGCCGAGGCCCCGCCAGCGCTGGGGGAGCCCCTGCTCATACATCGCGTGCCCGGCCTCGTGCAGCGTGCCGGTGAGGCCGCGCAGCAGGTCATCCTCGTACAGGTGCGCGCAGAGCCGGGCGTCGCCGTGGCCGACGGAGACCGAGAACGGGTGGACCGTCTCGTCGAAGCGGCCGCGATCGTAGTCGTAGCCCAAGGCCGCGGAGATGCGCTTGTGGAGCGCGCGCTGGGGCTCTAGGGGCCAGCGACCGGTGAGCGGCGGCGGCTGGGGCAGGCCCTTGACCCGATCCAGGACCGTCTTGAGGCCTTCGGTGAGCCGCGCGAACATCGGGTCGAGGCTGGCGACGGTGGTGCCTGGGTCGTAGGCGTCGAGGAGCACGTCGTAGGGGTCGGCCTCGCCGTCGCGGCAGGCGTCGATCTTCTCGCGCACGAGCGCGATGAGGCCCGTGAGCGGCCCGGCGAAGGGGGCGAGGTCGTCCTTCGCTTTGGCCTCGGTCCAGGCGTTGTAGGTGAGGGCCTCGGCCTCGGCCAAGGCGCTCACCAGGCGGGCGGGGGTGCGGGTGGCCTGGCGCACGGCCCGGCGCAAGGAGCGCAGCGCGGCGGCCTTGACCGGGTCGTCGCCCGGGTCCAAGGTCTCCGAGAGCTCGACGAGGCGCGGGTGCGTGAGGCGCTCGTGGCGGATCGCCGAGAGCGTGCCGAGCTGGCTCGCCCGGGACGCCGCGCCGCCCGGGGGCATCGTGACGCGCTGATCCCAATGGGCGAGGCCGAGGATTCCGTCGAGATCAGCCAGCTCGCGCAAGCGCGCCTGGGTCTCGTCCCAAGGAGTGAGGCTGGGGGTGTTCATGCGCCGCCAATTAACGTATCTTTCCCGCGCCCGGCGCCCGCCGGTGTGACCTTCCCGTCAATCCACCCACCCGCGCCCCGACGCCCTGTGGAGCCCCCTCTGTCCGCCG
>JBEAVX010000775.1:0-2630 GCA_041160755.1 Pseudomonadota bacterium | reverse complement strand
GGCCCGGCGCCGGCGCCGGGGCCTGGGACGCCGCCGGCGCGGGCGCGGCGACGGGGGCAGACGGCGCGGCGACCACGACCGGCGCGGCGGCGACGGGCACACCGCCGATGCGCAGGCTGAGGTTGACCTCTTCGTCTTCGTAGCTGAACTCGGAGACGTTCTTGGCGATGAGGAGATCCAACAGCGTCTCTAAGCGCTGAAGGTCCAGACGTTCGGCGGCCATGGCCACTCCGCAGGGGGGAGAGAGGGGCTTTTTGGAAAGCGCTGCGGCGCTCTATCGGGCTCGGCGCAGCCCGTCCACCAGTCCGCGCAGGCCGAGCATGTAGCTGTCCGGGCCGAAGCCCATCACCTGCCCCCGGGCGATGTCCGCGAGGAGCGACTTGTGCCGGAACGGCTCGCGGGCGTAGACGTTCGAGAGGTGGACCTCCACAAACGGCAGGCGCGTGGCCAAGAAGGCGTCGCGCAGGGCGATGGACGTGTGGGTGTAGGCGCCGGGGTTGATCAAGACCCCGTCCACCTCGCCCATCGCCGCGTGCAGGCGGTCGATGAGCGCGCCCTCGTGGTTCGACTGGAAGGTGTCGAGGTGAACGCCGAGATCGATGGCCAAGGCCATGAGCCGCGCCAGGAGCGCGTCGAGGGTCTCCGCGCCGTAGAGGCCGGGCTCACGCTGGCCGAGCAGGTTCAGGTTGGGGCCGTTGATGACGAGGATCTTCACGGGGCTCCAACCATCGTTCGCTCCGACCGAGTCGGGCTCAGTTCGCGTCGTCCGTCGCGATCTCGACGAGCTCGGTCGCGTAGGCGATGCTGGCGGTGAGGTAGACCGAGCCGAACACCAGCTCGTCGCCGCTGATCGCCCCGTCACCGTCTGAGTCTTCAGTGGTGTAGGGCATCGCGTCGAGCAGGCCGTAGAGGCGCACGAGGCCGCGGCTGTCGGTGGGGATGATCGCGTAGTTCGGGCGGTAGGCGTCTTCGTTGCCCGCGCCGTAGTCGTTGGCGAGGGTGTAGTACTGGCCCGTGGAGATGTCGTACCAGGGGCAGGTGTTCTCGTCGAAGTTCTCTTCGCAGTCACCTTCAGGTTCCGGCGGCGGGTCGGCCACGCTCACCGCGCCTTGGGGCAGGAGCACGAGGCCGTTGTACGACGACAAGAACTCCATCCGAACGCCAGAGAGCGGCACGCCGCCGTCGTCCAGCACGCCGAAGTCGAGCACGAGCATCAGCGCGTAGCCGTCGGCCTCTTCAGCGAAGGCGACGCTCGGGGAGACCGTGAGGTCGGTGACCCCGGTGATCGAGGCGCCATAGGGCGCGGGGTAACCCGTCTCCGGCACACAGCCCGAGGCCAGAGCGGCCAGGGAGAGAAAGCAGGTCAGCGAAAGGGCGCGCGTCATCGGTCCTCCTCGCGAGCGCTGATCACGAGGGCGGCCTCGTGCAGCTCTTCGGGTGTCACAGCATCCAGCCGAACCCGTCCACACTCGATGGGGTAAGCAACGCGGAGTGTACCATACGCGCGCTTCTTGTCCATTCCTGTCGCCGCGACGAGCGCCTCGGCGGACAAGGTCGGGCAGCGCACGGGCAAGCCCAAGGAGGTGAGCAAGGCCGTGATCCGCGCCCGGAAGGCGCCATCGGCCTCGCCGCGCAGCTCGGCGATGCGGGCCTCGGCGACGATGCCGAGCCCGACGGCCTCGCCGTGGCGGATCGCCCCGTAGCCCAAGCAGCGCTCCACGGCGTGGCCCAGGGTGTGCCCGAGGTTCAGGATGGCGCGTAGGCCCTCCTCCCGCTCGTCTTGGCTGACGATCGCCGCCTTCACCCGCACACACTCGGCGACGGCGCGGGCGGTGGCCTGGGGATCGCGGCGGAGCACGCCTTGGCCGTCGCGCTCCAGGGTCACCAGCAGGGCCTCGGAGTCGATGACGCCGTGCTTGACGACCTCACCGAGGCCACAGCGCAGCTCGTCCTCGGGCAAGGTGGCCAAGGTGTCCATGGCGGCGTAGACGAGGCTCGGCTGGTAAAACGCGCCGATGAGGTTTTTGCCCTCTTTGGCGTTCACCCCCGTCTTTCCGCCGACGCTGGAGTCGACCATCGCCAACAGCGTCGTCGGCACCTGCACGAGCGGCAGGCCCCGCAGCGCGCTCGCCGCCGCGAAGCCGACGATGTCGCCGGTGACCCCGCCGCCCAAGGCGACCACCGGGGTGTGGCGATCGACCCGCCGGGCGAGGAGCGCCTCGACGAGCCCCGACCAGGTGCCCAAGGTCTTGTTGGCCTCGCCGTCGGGCAGGGTGATGAGGCTCGGGGTGAAGCCCGCGCCCCGAAGGCTCGCCTCGGCGGCGGCGGCGTAGAGCGGGCCCACGACGTCGTTGGTGACGATCACGCAGGGCCCCAGGCGACGGCGCTCGGCCAAGGCCGCGCCGAGCCCAGCCAGCGCGCCAAAGACGACGTCGTAGCTGCGATCCCCTAAGGTCACGGTCTGCGGCGGGAGGATCACGGGCGCTCCAAGGTGGCGAGGATGGCCCCGGCGAGGGCCTCAGGGGGCAAGGTGGCGTCGAGGGTGAGCTGGGCCTCGGCGTAGCGTGGCGCGCGGGCCGCCGCCAGCGCCTCGACACCCGGGCCCCAGAGCGGCCTCCCCTCCCCTGCCC
>JBEAVX010000753.1:0-7240 GCA_041160755.1 Pseudomonadota bacterium | reverse complement strand
GCCTCTCTGTGCGGGTAGTCGATGAACAGGTGCAGCTCGCCGAGCACGTCCATGCCCAGAAGCCCCGGCGCGAAGAGGCCCCGATCGCGGTGGATCACGTCGATGGGGCTCGTCTGCACCGGGCCGAACTCCACAGACTCCACATGGTGAATCTGCAGGGTGCGGGTGCTCGTGTTGCTGCTGCCGGTGCCGCGCCACACGCCGGGCTGCTCGCGGGTGAGCGGCAGGCCGAGGCGCTCGGCGTCGAGGTAGGTGCCCGCGGCGCCGTAGTCGAGGATGAGCCAGGTCTCGTGGTCGTCTAAGGTCACCGGGGCCATGAGCCGGGGCCCGAAGAGGCCCTCTCGGCGCAGGCGGATGGGCTCGGCGAGGGTGAGGCTGCCCGGCTCGTGCAGGCGCACCACCCCGGCGGCGGGATCGACCTCGACGATGAACTGGCGCAGGACGTTGGTGCCCAGCACGCCGGTGACGGTGTAGCCGGGGCCCGCGGGGATCGATGAGGTGCCGGGGAGGTCACGCACGGCGCAGCGCGTGGCGTGGACCGTGTGGCCGCCGAGATCGAGGTCGGGCAGGGTGGCGGCCTCCAGTCGCACGGTGCCCAGCTCGCCCCGGGTGGTGGCGAGGGTCTTGCGGGTGGGCACACCCTCCGCTGCCAGGGCCGCCGCGTCGCAGGTCGTGTGCGAGTAGCCGGTGTCGAAGAACCAGAGCTGCTCGCCCATGCTGCCCGTCTCGACCCACACATAGAGCCGGGTCTGGTCCTCGGGGAGCTGGACTAGGGGCAGCTCGATCGGCGCCGCGCCGTAGGTCACCCGGGGCGTGGGGTAGGGCGGCAGGTGGTGGCATGCCCCGGCGAGGGGGGCCAGGACGGCGAAGGTGAGGCAGAGGGAGCGCACTCGGGCATGGTACACCGAGGCGGGTCTCTGACACAAAGACGCCCCGAGGAGGGGGCTCCCCGGGGCGTCTGTTTGGGCAGACTGAAGCTCAGGTGAGGCGCGGGGCCTTGCTCGCCTTGGGCGCGTCGTCCTCCTCTGGGGCGGGCACACGCTCAAAGGTGATGTCGTCGCCCTCCAGGTCCACCTTGATCGTGTCGCCTGGCCCGTAGCCCCCGGCGACGATGGCCTTGGACATGGGGTTGAGCAGGTAGGTCTGGATGGCGCGTTTGAGCGGCCGGGCGCCATAGGCCGGGTCGAAGCCTGCGTCCGCCAGGGCCGTCGCCGCCGCCGGGGTGATCGTGATGTGCAGCTCCCGGGGGGCGAGCAGCTTCTCGACCCGCTTGAGCTGGATCTTGAGGATGTGATCCATGTCGGCGCGGTTGAGCGCATCAAACACGATGATGTCGTCGATGCGGTTGAGGAACTCCGGCCGGAACTCCTTGCGCAAGGCGTCCATTACCGCGCTCACGGCCTTCTCACGCTCGCCCTGGTGCTCGAACAGATACCGCGAGCCGATGTTGGACGTCATGATGAGCACGACGTTCTTGAAGTCCACCGTGCGGCCTTTGCCGTCGGTGAGACGCCCATCGTCCAACACCTGCAAGAGCGTGTTGAACACGTCCGGGTGGGCCTTCTCGATCTCATCGAGCAGCACGACGGAGTACGGACGACGACGCACAGACTCCGTGAGCTGGCCGCCCTCGTCATAGCCGACATAGCCCGGAGGCGCGCCGATGAGACGGGCGGTGGAGTGTTTCTCCATGTACTCGGACATGTCGATGCGCACCATCGCCTGGTCGTCATCAAACAGGAACTCGGCCAGCGCGCGGGCGAGCTCGGTCTTGCCCACGCCGGTCGGGCCCAAGAAGATGAACGAGCCGATGGGCTTCGACGGGTCTTGCAGGCCCGCGCGGGCGCGGCGCACGGCGTCGGCGACGGCGACGATGGCCGGGTGCTGGCCGACGACGCGGCGGTGCAGGTTGTCCTCCATCTTGAGGAGCTTCTGCTGTTCGGACTCGATGAGCTTGGTGACGGGCACGCCCGTCCACTTCGAGACGACGGTGGCGATGTCGTCTTCAGTGACGTGCTCGCGGAGCAAGCCGCCGCCGACCTGCAGCGACTCCAGCCGGGCGCGGGCCTCCTCGATGGCGCGGTGGGCGGCGGGGATGTCGCCGTAGCGGATCTGCCCCGCCACGTCGTACTGCCCCGAGCGGGTGGCGCCCTCCAGGCGGTGCTCCAGCGTCTCCAGCAGCTCTTTCTGCTTGGTGATCTCCTCCAGCGCGCCCTTCTCGGCCTGCCACTGGCTCATCTGGCGTTTGGTCTCTTCCTCTAAGTTGGCGATCTCGTCGCGCAGCTTCTCCGCGCGCTCCATCGTGCCCTTGTCGGTCTCCCGAGAGAGCGCGCCGAGCTCGATCTTGAGGTTGTTCACCTTACGCTGGAGCAGATCGATGGGCTGGGGCAGCGTCTCGATCTCCATCTTGAGCCGCGAGGCCGCCTCGTCCATCAGGTCGATGGCCTTGTCCGGGAGCTTGCGGTCGGCGATGTAGCGGTGCGACAGGGTGGCCGCGGCCAAGATCGCGTCGTCGGTGATCTTGATGCCGTGGTGGACCTCGTACTTGTCCTTGATGCCGCGCAGGATGGAGATGGTGTCGGCCACGGTGGGCTCGTTCACCATCACCTGCTGGAAGCGGCGCTCCAAGGCCTTGTCTTTCTCGATGTGTTTGCGGAACTCATCGACGGTCGTGGCGCCGATGCAGCGCACCTCGCCGCGGGCCAGAGCGGGCTTGAGCATGTTGCCCGCGTCCATGGAGCCCTCGGACTTCCCGGCGCCGACCATCATGTGCAGCTCATCGATGAACAGGATGATCTCGCCGTTGGACGACTCGATCTCCTTGATCACCGACTTGAGGCGCTCCTCAAACTCGCCCTTGTACTTGGCCCCGGCCAAGAGCGCGGCGAGGTCCAAGGAGAGGAGCTTCTTGTCTTTGAGCGACTCCGGCACGTCCCCGGCGGCGAGGCGCAGCGCGATGCCCTCGACGATGGCCGTCTTGCCGACGCCAGGGTCGCCGATGAGCACGGGGTTGTTCTTGCTGCGACGCGACAAGACCTGCATCGTGCGGCGGATCTCCTCGTCGCGGCCGATGACCGGGTCGAGCTTGCCGTCCTTCGCGTCTTGGGTGACGTCGCGGGTGTACTTGGAGAGCGACTCGTAGCTGCCCTCAGCGTCCTCGCCGCTCACCGTGCGCCCGGCGCGCATGGCCTCGATGGCGGAGACCAGGCGCTCTTCAGTGGCGCCCAGGTCCAAGAGGAGCTGCCGGGGGTCGTCCTTCACGCGGACGAGGCCGATGAGCAGCATCTCCGAGGCGATGTGGGTGTCCTTGTACTTCTTGCTGGCCTTCTCGGCCTCGTCGAGCACGGACTGGAGCTGGCGGGAGACGCCGGCCTTGGTGCCGCCGGAGACCTTGGGCAAGGCCCCGACGAGCTTCGCCGCGCCGGCCTTGAGCTGCTCAGGGCTGGTGCCGACGCGGTTGAGGAGGTTGGGGATGATGCCCTTGTCCTGCTCCAGCAGGGTCAGCAGGATGTGGGCGGGGCGGACCTCGGGGTTGCCCATACGACCGGCGACGCGCTGGGCCTCGGCGATGGCCTCCACCGCCTTCACGGTGAACTTCTCGAACGACATAGGGGGTGCTCCTTGAAGGGGGAGTCGTGTTACCGGAGAGCTTAAGCGCGGCCTCTCACCGGGGAAGCGCCCCGAGCGACCACCGGTCGCGCAGACTGGGCCGAACGCGGCACAGAATAGCGGAGAGATGGCGGCGACAACGATCACATCCCCCGCTCGGGGCGAATGGATGGCGCGCTCTCGGGCGCTGATCCTCATCATGGCGGCGCTAGAGGCCGATCTCGCCGCGGCGCAGGCGGTGAGCCCAGAGGAGGTCCTGCGCCCGTCCACCCCTCTGGATGAGGCGCAGGCGCCACCCGACGATGGCGCATCGGATGACGTTCACGCCCAAGGCGTGGCCTTGGCGGCCTCGGACAGCCTGTGGCGCCCGGCGCTGAGCGGCTGCGGAGGGGTCGGTGTGGCCGTGGCCTTGGGGGTCGGCGCGGGCCTCGCCCCGGTCGTCGGGGCCCCGGCCTTGGGGGGCCTGGCCTGCGGCGCCTTGGGCTGCGCGACGACCGCGTGGGGCTGGGATCTCGACCCGCGCCCTCTGCCGGACGGCGCGTGCGTCGGGCTAGACGAGGCGGCCTGCGCCGCGCTGGGCGAGGCCTACGGCGACGCCGTGCTGCGCCGCCGCCGCCGCTGGGTCTACGTCGGCGGTGTGGTCGGCGGGGCGGTGAGCCTCGGCGTGTCTCTGGGCGTGGCGTCTTTGGTCGGCGACCGGCTCTAGGCCGGGATCACCCGCACGACGTCTTTTTTGCCGCGCCAGATCATCACGCCGCCGGACTCGTCCAGCGCGTCTTCAGTGAGCATCGCGGCGACGTCGCTCACCGCGCCCTCCCGTTTGGCCCCGAGCTTCACCGCGCCCTGCTGAATCTGGCGTCGGGCGTCGGACTTGGAGGCGCAGAGGCCGGTCTCGACGAGCACGTCCACCAGCGGCTTGGGCAGGGGGAGGACACGCTCAGGCGCCGAGCCCGCCGCGCCGCCGCCGCCGAACACCGCGAGCGCCGCGTCGAGGGCGGCCTTGGCCTCGGCCTCGCCGTGCATGATCTTCGTGGCCTCAAACGCCAAGCGCCGCTTCGCCTCGCGGATCTCCGCGCCCTCCAAGGCCGACAAGGCGGCGATCTCGTCGAGCTCCAAGAAGGTGAAGATGCGCAGCAAGCGGCCCACGTCGGCGTCCTCGACGTTCATCCAGTATTGGAAGTAGTCGTAGGGCGCGAGGCGATGCGCCCCGAGCCACACCGCGCCCGCCGCCGTCTTGCCCATCTTGGCGCCAGAGGCCGACAACAAGAGCGGCTGGGTGAAACCTTCGGCCTCGCGGCCCTCGACGCGGCGGATGAGGTCGATCCCGGCGGTGATGTTGCCCCACTGGTCATCGCCGCCGAGCTGCAGGGCGCAGTTGTGGCGGCGGTTGAGCTCCAGAAAGTCGTAGGCCTGGAGGAGCTGGTAGTTGAACTCGATGAACGAGAGGCCCTTCTCTAAGCGCAGCTTCACGCTGGCTTTGCTGAGCATCGTGTTCACCGAGAAGTGCCGCCCGATGTCGCGCAAGAACTGGATGTAGTGGAGGTTACACAGCCAGTCTTGGTTGTCGACCAAGAGGCCCCGCTCGCCATCCAGCGTGAGCACCTGGCTGAGCTGGGCGCGGATGCCCACCTTGTTCTGCTCGATCTGCTCGGTGGTGATGAGCTGGCGGGCCTCGTCTTTGCCCGACGGATCGCCGACCATGGCCGTGCCGCCGCCGACGACGGCGATGATCCGGTGCCCGGCGCGCTGGAGGTGGGCCAGGGCCATCGCCGGGAAGAGGTGGCCGATGTGCAGCGAGTCAGAGGTGGGGTCAAAGCCGCAGTAAACGGAGATCGGCGGGCCGTCGATGAGGGCGGGGGCGCCCTCGGTGTGCTGCTGGACAAAACCGCGCGCTTGTAGGGTAGAGAAGACGCTCATGAGGCCGCCCGGGTGAACGCGCCGCGTCGCGCGGCGCCAAGCTCGCATTATGCAGGCGCAGAAACCCGGTCAACTCCAGCGTTCCCAGCCCTGTGTCGAAATTGTGACGCGAACGTGTCGTACTCTCAGCAGGGGCCCGCGCGGCAGGGGCCCCAAGCACGACACTCGCCGATGACAGGAGCGCGAATGCAGATCAACTTCCACTCCCCTGATGAGGTCTTCACCGATGAGCTGCGTGAGTACGGAGAGGAGAAGCTGACCCGGCCGCTGACCCGACACAAGATCCCCACCGAGAGCCTCCGCCTCGACGTAGACGCCTCCAACGTGCGTGAGCGTGTGGCGCTGCGGGTGCGACTGACCTTCCCCGGCACGACGATCACCGTCTCTACGCTGAGCGGGGACGCCTTCTCCGCCGTAGACATGGCTGAAGACAAGCTGGCGCGGAAGCTGCGCGACACTGAGGAGCGCCGCCGCGAACAAGATCGCCGCCGCATGGAGCTCGCGCCGCTGGACGACGAGGCCACAGACATCTTCACCGCCGACGAGGAGGAGGTCTTGCGCCAGATGGGCGCGCTGGACGCCGTCTTAGAGCTCTGATCTCCACACGTTCTCGCGCGGGCGCTCTCGGGCGCTCGCGCGACGAGGGGAGGGCCGGTGGTTAGAGGGGCGCATGTTCCTGCTCCTCTGCTCGCTCCCCCTCGCCGTCGCCCAAGAGGCCGCTTGGGTCGCCGACACCAGCGTCGAGACGGCCGCCGCCGCCTGGGGGGAGGCGCTCCGACGCCGGGGCCTCACGGTGCACCCGGTGAGCCCCATCCCCAACGATCACCCGGCCTTGCCCAGCACCCTCACCCTGACCTTTGAGGGCGACGCGGTGATTCGGGCGCGGGCGGTGCCGACGCGGGGCTCGGTGACGCTCACGCGCACGGGCTGGGAGCAGGTGCACGCTGAGCTGGTCCTCGACCCGCCGCGCACGCCGCCCCTGGCGCCCAAGGCCCGGGCCCGCCTCGCCTTGGCCTTGCCCGAGGAGGCCCTCGTCGCCTTGAGCGCGCTTGAGCCCACGCGCCCCACCTTGGTGGCCGACCCGCTCCTCGCGGATCCCGGCCGCTGCCTCGCGCGCGTCGCGGAGTTCAGCGCGTCGCCGATCCCCGAGGCCCGGGAGACCCTTCGCCTCGCCTTAGAGACCGCGCCCAAGACCTGCCACCGGGCCCTGCTCACGAGCCTGCTCACGGATCCAGCGATGAAGGCGCCCGTCTCGGCGTGGATCGTCGCGCGCTATCACGCCGCGCCCGCCGAGGAGCGCGCCCACTACGTCGCCTTGGGCTTCATGATCCCCGAGCCAGACGCCGCGTTAGAGGCCGTCTACGACGCTGAAGACGCGCGGCTCTCGGGGGAGTAGGGCCAGGCTAGGTTCTTGGGATCACGGGTACAATTGCCCATGACCCGCCCCTGCCCACGCTGCGCCCGGCCCAACGCCGCCCACCGCGCCGCCTGCCTGTACTGCGGCGAGGCGCTGCCCAACCCCGCGCCGCCGCCCGAGGCGCCGAGGGCGCGTGTGATGCCCGCCGACCTCGACCGCCTGGTGAACGAGGCCCTGCGCGGCAAAGGGGTGAAGGCGCTGCACGAGGCGCTGCGGCAGGCCAACACCGCGCCAGCGGAGGCCGCCGAGGGTGTCGCATCAAGCCCGACGGTGGATGTGACAGCGCCGGTCGTGGGG
>JBEAVX010000649.1:0-3314 GCA_041160755.1 Pseudomonadota bacterium | reverse complement strand
GCCATGAACTTGGGCTCCAGCGGCGCGACGGTCAGCCAGCCGCCGTCCGCGCAGAGGTAGCTCCGATAGGCCGAGTAGCCCCCGGTGAGCAGCTCCCCGCCGGGGTTGAGGTCGCGGGACTCGGCCAAGGCCGTCGCGAGGTGCGGGGTCAAGAGCGCCATGGCGCCTTCAGTCATCGAGCAGTCGAGCCAAGCGCCGCGCCCGTGGCCCAGGCGACCGAACAGCGCCGCGACGATGGCCAAGGCCGCGCTCTGGGCGCCCCCGGCGAGGTCCGCGACCTGCACCGGCCACGGCGTCCCCTCCCCGCCCGCCGCCGCGATGATCCCGGCGTAACCTTGGTAGTTGAGGTCATGCCCGGGCTCCAACGCCAGAGGTCCGGTCTGCCCGTATCCCGAGATCGAGCACACGATGAGCCGGGGGTCCTCGGCGCAGCACAGCTCGGGATCAAGGCCGATCTCCGCCATCACGCCCGGCTTGAAGCCCTCGACGAGCACGTCCGCCGTCTTGAGCAAGGCGCGAAAGACCTCCAGGCCCTCAGCCCGGCGCAGGTCGAGGGTGACCGAACGTTTTCCTCGGTTGATCGCCGCGAAGAACACGCCGTGGCCGTTGACGACGGGCGGAAGCTCTCGGGTGTAGTCGCCGCCGGTCGGGGGCTCGACACGGATCACCTCGGCGCCGAGCGCGGCGAGGGTCCAGGTGCAGTACGGCCCCGGGAGGAGCCGAGAGAGGTCGAGCACACGCACACCCTGAAGCGGCGGCGGGGTCGTCGGGGGCTTGATCATTCGCCGAGAATAACCCAGGTGCGGCCCGGCCTCGGCCCGGGTTAAATCCGACGAATGCCTGACACCAACGCCCCCAAGTGGATCTTCGTGCTCAGCGACGGCACCGGCTCAACGGGCTCAAACGTCGTTCGCGCCTGCCTCAAGCAGTTTGATGGGGTGCCGGTTCAGCTCCGCATCATCCCGAACGTCACCGACAACGATCAGCTCCGCCGCGCGTTTCAGCGCGCCGCCGAGCTCAACGCCCTCGTCGTGACCACCCTGGTGCGCGGCGAGCAGCGCCGAGAGGTCGAGCGCCTGGCGATCACCCACCGCCTGCAGGTCGTGGATCTCGTCGGCAACATGCTGATGAACCTCACCGAGTACCTGCGCGCCTCGCCCCGGGGCCAGCCCGGCCTCATGCACCGCCCCGACCGCAACTACTTCCGCCGGGTCTCGGCCATTGAGTTCACCGTGAAGGCCGACGACGGCCAAGAGCCGCGCCTGCTCACCGACGCCGACATCGTGCTCGTCGGCGTGAGCCGCACCTCCAAGACGCCGCTCTCGGTGTTCTTGGCCTACAAGGGCTACAAGGTGGGCAACGTGCCCTTGGTGCTCGACCGCGACCCCCCGGAGAGCCTCTGGGACTGCGACCCACGCCGGGTCTTCGGCCTCACCATCGACCCTTCAGCGCTGCAGTCGATCCGCACCCAGCGCATCGAGCAGATGCGGCTCTCCGACAAGACCAACTACTGCCAGAGCGACTACATCCTCGCCGAGCTCGACTTCGCCCACGACCTCTTCTCCCGCAACCGCGAGTGGCCGGTGATCGACGTCACCGACAAGGCCCTTGAGGAGACGGCGGCGATCATCCTCAAGATCCTCAGCGAGCGAGGGCTCACTGAGGTGATCGGTGAGGCGGGTCAGCTTTGAGCGCGCTTGTTCGGGTGGTCGGCGGCGTCGCCCGGCGTGAGGCCGACGGCGCGGTGCTCATGGCGCGACGCCCCCCAGGGGGCCGCCACGGCGGGCTGTGGGAGTTTCCCGGCGGCAAGGTCGAGGCCGGGGAGCGTGATGAGGAGGCCCTGGCCCGCGAGCTTCTGGAGGAGCTCGGGGTCGTGGCCGAGGTCGGCGGGCTCATCGCGGTGGGCCAAGACGAGCGGATTGAGCTTCGGTGTTACGCCGTGCGCCTTCTGGGCGAGCCCCAGGCCCTCGACCACGACGCGCTCTGTTGGGTGAGCCCCGACGCCTTGTCGCACCTGCCGAGCCCTCCGGCCGACCAGCCCACGATCGACGCCCTCGCCCACCCCCTTCGCCGCGTATAGTGAGGCGTCGAAGACTCTCCTGGAGCGCAGCCGTTGGTCGGAATGGTCCTGGACAAGTACGAGGTCCTCCAGAAGGTCGGTGAGGGCGGCATGGCCACGGTCTACCGTGGGCGCCACGTCACGCTCAACCGCGACGTCGCGATCAAGGTGCTGCACCCCCACCTCTCGGCCTCGATGCGCAACCGCCAGCGCTTCGCCCGCGAGGCCCGGGCGATCGAGCACCTCGACCACGAGAACATCCTCAAGATCTTCGACTACTCCGGCGTGGATGTCCCCGACTGCTTCATCGTCACGGAGTTTGTCCCCGGGCGCACGCTCTACGAGCTGCTCAAGGATCGTGGCCTCTTCCCCAGCGAGGTCGTCGCGATCATCGGGCGGGATCTCTCCGCGGCCTTGGCCTACGCCCACCGCGCGGGCATCGTGCACCGCGACCTGAAGCCCGAGAACGTGATGGTTCGGGTGGACGGCACGGTGAAGCTGATGGACTTCGGCATCGCCCGGTTCTTGGACGAGACCTCGCTCACCGTGACCGGCGCCTTGGTCGGCAGCCCGGCCTACATGAGCCCCGAGCAGGCCAGCGAGCGGCCGGTGAACGAGCGCTCGGACCTGTTCTCGTTGGGCACCGTGCTCTACCACATCGTCAGCGGGCAGCTCCCGTTCTCGGGGAACAACCCGTCGATCATCCTGCGCAACATCATCGAGGGCCGCCGCCCCGAGGTGATGGAGCTGCAGCCGAGCTGCTCCCCTCGCCTCGCCGACCTCATCGAGCGCCTGCTCCAGACCGACCCCGACGACCGCCCCGCCGACGCGGACGAGGTCGTGCGCGCCTTGGACGAGCTGCTCGCGGAGGTGAAGATCGACCCCAAGACGCCGGACTGGAGCCTCGTCGGCTACCTGGAGGACTCCGAGGGTTACGAGCGCCGCCTGCGCAAACACCTCGACGAGGCCCTGCTCACGACCGCGAAGGCCGCGTTCGCCCGGGGCGAGCACCTCAGCGCCCAGCGCACCCTGAACCGCCTGCTCGTCCTGCGCCCAGATCACCCCGAGGTGCTCGCGCTGCTCACGAGCCTACACCAGCCGGAGCCCGTCGAGTCCGATCCCCAGGTGACCTCCCCCCGGCTCATGGCCTTGGGCGCGGTGCTGGTCTTGGCGTCGCTGGGCCTGGCGTGGCGTTTCTTGGCGCCGGACGAGCCCGCGCCGGCGGTGAGCTCGCCGCCGACCGTCGCGGTGGCGG